>NZ_JBHXJG010000026.1:0-45663 GCF_042723425.1 Streptomyces sp. NPDC058375
CTCCCGGGCGGCGGCCTCGCGTGCGGCCTGCTCGGGGTGGCGGCGACGCCAGTAGGGGTTGTCGTGCGGCAGACCGCCGGTCACCCGTGCGTCCCGCGCCGGAACGTCCCGCGCCGGAACGGCCCGTGCCGGAACGGCCCGTGCCGGAACAGCCCGTGCCGGAACAGCCCGTACCGGAGCGTCCCGCGCCCCGGCCGGGCCTCGGTCCGGGCAGGCTTCCCGGGCCCCCGGGCCGCTTCCGGTCGGCAGGGCGCGCCAGGAGTGCCGATGCCTCGCCCGGCGGCGGTCCGGCTGGATGCCCCGGCCATGGACGAGCTGCTCACGGCGGTGCTCGACCGGTACGGGCTTCCGGTCGCCTGGGAGGAGGTGATGATGCCGGCGCCGCACGCGGTGGGGCGCCCGTGGGAAACGGCGGGGGAGCAGTACATCGAGGTCGAGCACCTGTTGTCGTGGCACGTCTCCGGCGCACTCCGCGGCGCCTCGGCCGACCGGCCGCCCGCCCCCGGCGCGGGCCTCGCCCTGCTGGCCCGTGCGCCCGGCGAGACCCATACGCCGGCTTTGGAGGCACTCGCCGCGACCCTCGCCCAACCAGCCCTGCCTGTCCGCATGTTCGGCGCTGCCGTGCCCGCCGGGGCGCTGGAGGACGCGGTACGGCGGACCGGCCCCGCCGCAGTCGTGCTCCGGGCGCAGTCGCGCGGCACGGCGAGCCGCGCGCTCGTGGACCGGCTGGACGCGATCGAGTGGGGTGTACGGGGCGCGCGCAGGCGTCCCGTCGTCCGCGTCGCCGGACCCGGCTGGGCCGGACGGCAGCCGCCGGGGGCCCGGCAGCTGACCGGGCCGGCCCACGCGGTGGGCACCCTGGCCACGCTCCAGGGATGTCCGGCGGACGCTCCAGGGGCGTCCGCCGGCCCCGGCCCGCCCGACGCTCCCTGGGTCCGCCGTCAGCGCAGGAAGTCCGCCAGTCCCGTCAGGAGCCGCTCCACGTCGTCCGTGTCGTTGTACGCGGACAGCCCGACGCGCAGGCCGCCGCTCTCGCCGAGCCCGAGGTGCCGGGAGGCCTCCAGGGCGTAGAAGGACCCGGCGGGCGCGTGCACCCCGGAACGGGCGAGGGCGCGGTAGGCGGCCGCCGCGTCCCGGCCCTCGAAGGTGAGCAGCAGGGTGGGGGTGCGCTCGGCGGCCCGCGAGCGCACGGTCACCCCGCCCAGTTCGCGTACCGCCTTCTCGATGGACTCCCGCAGCGCGCTCTCGTGGGTGTCGATCGCCGCGTACGCCGACAGGAGCCGCTCGCGGCGCCCGCCGCGCTCGTCCGCCGTGTCCGTGCCGGAACCCAGGCCCGCGATGAAGTCCACCGCCGCACGTGTGCCCGCCATCGACTCGTAGGGCAGTGTGCCGAGTTCGAAGCGCTCCGGTACGGCGTCGGTGGACGGCGCCAGCTTGTCCGGGCGGAGGGTGTCGAGCAGTTCCGGCCGGGCGGCGAGCACCCCGTGGTGGGGGCCGAAGAACTTGTACGGGGAGCAGACGAAGAAGTCCGCCCCGAGCCGCTCCAGGTCGACCGCGCGGTGCGAGGTGAGATGGACCCCGTCCACGTACAGCAGCGCGCCGGCCCGGTGGGCGAGAGCGGCGATGGCCGGGACGTCGGGCCGGGTGCCGATCAGGTTGGAGGCGCCGGTCACCGCGACCAGCCGGGTCCGCCCGCTGATGTGCGCGCCGACGGCCTCCGGGGGCAGCTCGCCGGTCGCCGGATCGAAGTCGGCCCACCGCACCACTGCCCCCGCCCGCTCGGCCGCCTGCACCCACGGGCGGATGTTGGCATCGTGGTCCAGCCGGCTGACCACCACCTCGTCCCCCGGGCTCCAGGTCCTGGCGAGGGTGCGCGAGAAGTCGTAGGTGAGCTGGGTGGCGCTCCGGCCGAACACGATCCCGCCCGGGTCCGCGCCCAGCAGGTCCGCCATCGCCTGCCGGAATCCGTGGACGATCTCCTCCGCGTTCACCTCCCCGGGCAGGGCGGCGCCCCGGATCGACAGGGGCCGGCTCATCGCCTCGCCGATCGCCGCCACGACGGAGGCCGGGGTCTGTGTGCCGCCCGGACCGTCGAAATGCGCCGTACCGGACCGCAGGGCGGGGAACTGTGCGCGCACCACGCCGACGTCGTACGACAAGGAGTCTCCTCGATTCACTGCTCGGCTCGCCGGATTGCCGGATCTCGCCGTGATCATCGCAGGGCGGTGTCCGCCGGCGGAAGGTGTCCTGGGCCTGCGTCCCCCGCAGGTGCTTTCGGGGAGCACGCGGACACCCTGCTTACGCGCGGGCGCACGGCTCCCCGCCCGGACGTGCGCCCGAGCGCAGGAAATAGCCTCCCGGCGTATGGGGATACGCCGTCCCGCGGCATCGGGATGATCCTACGAAGAAATTGCTCGCACAAATGATCTCACCCCGGTTGTGCGATTTACCCCGCACCTCATTTGTCGCCCATGGATAAAAGCGTCGGACGATTTCTGCGAGTCGAGCGGGATTAAAGCCGTGCGATCGGGAAATAGATGATCTGGGCCGATGGGATCGGGGGAATCGGTTCACGCCACGGCCGGATTCCGTCGAAGCCGGGTGTCTGAGAGGTATCAGTGCGGGGCCATGGCCGCCCCAGGGTTCACCGAGATCCCCAGACCCTTCTGGCCTGCGCTGATGTGGAAAAGTTGGCCTCAATCTCCCGGTTGCGTTTCCTTGTGGGGGTCACATATGGACGAGCGTGCGAGCGCCGCTCATGGCGAAATTCATTCGGCCGACTATTCGGTTTCCGGGAAGAGGGCGGGAGGGAATTACCCTGCCCGCATTCTTCGTGCCGCCGCCTACCCTGTTCTCCTCCTCGCGGTCGTGTGCGTGGGCGTGTTCGCGTTGCGGCTGCGGTGGGATCCGGCATGGGTCAGCCCGCTTTTCCTGGTCGGCGCCATCGCCTATCTGGCTCTCCTGGAGCGGCTGATTCCGTACGACCGGAACTGGCATCCCGGAAAGGACGAATGGCGCTGGTACGGCATCTGGTTCCTGCTCACCATGGCCGGAAGCGGACTGGCACAACTGCTGGTCGTACTGGCAGTCGGCCTGATCTCGCCGCAGGAGCCGACGTATCACCTCGGGATCGAGATCCCGGGCGCCCTGTTGGCCGGATCACTCGTCAGCTACCTCGTGCACCGACTGGGCCACCGCAACGCCCTGCTCTGGCGGCTCCACGGGGTGCATCACGTACCGGAGAAGGTCAACGTCGCCAACAACGGGGTCAACCACGTGCTGGACATCGTGCTGGCGCAGAGCCTCGTCCAGCTGACCCTGGCCCTCGTCGGCTTCTCCCGTCCGGCCGTGCTGGTGGTCGGACTCTTCGTCGCCGCACAGGGCTACTTCGTCCACGCCAACATCGACGTCCGGATCGGCCCGCTCAACCATCTGCTGGCCGGCCCCGAGCAGCACCGGCTGCACCACAGCACCGAACTGTCCGAAGCCGGCCACTACGGCTCCGACCTGTCGTGCTGGGACCACCTCTTCGGCACCTTCACCTGGCGTCCCGGCCGCGAACCCGCCGCTGTGGGCCTCAGCGACCCAACGACCTTCCCCGCCACCGGCGAGATCCTCGCCGCTCTCCTGCACCCCTGGCGACGCGGACCGGCACCGGGCCCCCGGCCGGATTGACCGCCGCCCCCTGACGCTCCACCACCACTTGAGGAGTTCGAATGGCCGACGCGAACAACCGGGAGTTACGGAACAAGGTGGCGATCATCGGGATGGGCTGCCGCCTGCCCGGCGGCGCCTCGGACCACCGCACGTTCTGGCGGAACCTGGTGGAGGGCAAGGACTGCATCACGCCCACCCCGCCCGACCGGTACGACGTCCGTACGCTCGGCAGCCGGTTCCGCGACAAACCCGGGCGCCTCGTCGGCGGCCGCGGCGGATACATCGACGGCTTCGACGAGTTCGACCCCGCGTTTTTCGGCATCAGCCCGCGCGAGGCCGACCACATGGACCCGCAGCAGCGCAAGCTCCTCGAAGTGGCCTGGGAGGCACTGGAGGACGGTGGCCAGCGGCCCGCCGACCTCGCCGGCGGCAACGTCGCCGTCTACGTCGGCGCGTTCACCCTGGACTACAAGATCCTGCAGTTCGCCGACCTGGGCTTCACCTCGCTGGCCGCCCACACCGCGACCGGGACCATGATGACGATGGTGTCGAACCGCATCTCGTACTGCTTCGACTTCCGCGGCCCCAGCCTGTCCGTCGACACCGCGTGCAGCTCCTCCCTGGTCGCCGTCCACCTCGCGTGCCAGGCGCTGCGCCACGGGGAGACCGACCTCGCGCTGGCCGGCGGCACCCTGCTGCACATGGCCCCGCAGTACACCGTCGCCGAGACGAAGGGCGGGTTCCTGTCGCCCGGGGGCCGCTCCCGTACGTTCGACGCCGCCGCCGACGGTTACGTACGGGCCGAAGGCGTCGGCCTGGTCGCGCTGAAGCGGCTGGAGGACGCCGTACGGGACGGGGACCGCATCCACGCGGTGATCCTGGGCAGCGGCGTCAATCAGGACGGCCACACCAACGGCATCACCGTGCCCAACCCCGACGCCCAGGTCGACCTCATCCGCCGGGTCTGCGCCGAGGCGGGCATCACCCCCGGCGACCTCCAGTACATGGAGGCACACGGCACCTCGACCCCGGTCGGCGACCCGATCGAGGCGAACGCCCTGGCCCGTGCGCTCGCCATCGGACGGGCCCCGGGCGCCCGCGCCTACGTCGGCTCGGTCAAGACGAACATCGGCCACACCGAATCCGCCGCCGGGATCGCCGGGCTGATCAAGACCGTCCTGAGCCTCGAACGCCGCACGATCCCGCCCCACATCAACCTGGAGAACCTCAACCCCGCCATCGACCCGGCGACCCTGCCCTACGAGATCCCCGCCCGGCCCACCGAATGGCCCGCCCACGAAGGGCCCGCCCGAGCCGGGGTCAACTCCTTCGGATTCGGCGGCACCAACGCCCATGTCGTGCTGGAGGAGGCCCCGCCGGTTCCGTCGGACGACGGGACCACCGCGCCCGCCCGGCGGCCCTGGAGCATCCTGCCGCTCAGCGCCCGTCGCCCGGACGCCCTGGTGGAGATGGCGGCCGGGATCCGGGCCGAGCTGGCGGGGGACCACGGCCCGGCCCCGACCCTCGACGACCTCGGCCACACCCTGGCCCACCGCCGCCAGCACCTGCCCGAGCGGCTGTCCGTCGTCTACTCCTCCCGCGCCTCACTCGACGAGGCCCTGGCCGCCCACGAGCGCGGGGAGGCCCACCCCCGGATCGTCCACGGCAGAGCCCGGGACGCCGCCGACCGGCGGCTGGTGTGGGTCTTCACCGGCATGGGCCCGCAGTGGTGGGGCATGGGCCGCCAACTCCTGGCGGAGGAACCGGTCTTCCGGGACGCCGTGGTCGCCTGCGACCGGGCGCTGCGGGAGTTCGCCGACTGGTCCCTCATCGAGGAACTGACCGCCGACGAATCCGATTCCCGGATGGGCCGGACCTGGCTCGCCCAGCCCGCGAACTTCGCCGTGCAGGTCGGCCTCGCCGCCCTGTGGCGGTCCCACGGCGTGCGCCCCGACGCCGTGGTCGGCCACAGCACCGGGGAGATCGCCGCCTTCCACACGGCGGGCGTCTACTCCCTGCGGGACGCGGCCAGGATCGCCGTGCACCGCAGCCGCCTCCAGCACACCCTGGCCGGCACGGGCACCATGCTCGCCGTCAGCCTGTCCGAGGACGAGGCCGAGCGCCGGGTACGCCCCTACAGCGACCAGGTCTCCATCGCCGCCGTCAACAGCCCCACCGCGATCACCCTGGCCGGGGACGAGGCGGCGCTCACCCTGCTGGCCGAGGAGCTGCGGGCCGAGCAGCAGTTCGCGAAGTTCCTCACCGTCGAAGTTCCGTACCACAGCGTCGGGATGGAGCGCATCAAGGACGAACTGCTCGCGGAGCTGGCTCCGTTGGAGCCGCGACCCGCCCAGGTGCCGTTGTATCTCACCGGTGCCGAGGGCACCGCCCGGGGCGAGGAACTCGACGCCGCCTACTGGTGGAAGAACGTCCGCGACCGGGTCCGCTTCCGGTCGGCGATCGACCGCATCACCGAAGACGGCCACCACCTCTTCCTGGAGATCGGACCGCACCCGGTCCTCGGCCACGCCATCCGCGAATGCCTCGACGCGTCCGGGACGTCCGGGCTCACCCTGCCCTCGATCCGCCGCCGCGAGAACGAGCCCGAGCGCTTCGCCGCCTCCCTCGGCTCGCTCCACACCCTGGGCGTCCCCGTCGACTGGGACCTGCTCCAGCCCGCCGGCCGGCCCGTCACCCTGCCCCGCCACCCCTTCCGGCGCGACCGCCACTGGACCGAGCCCCGGCCGGTCGCCCAGGTCCGGCTGGGCCACCGCGACCACCCGCTCCTCGGCCGCCGTACCGACGCCACCGCGCCCACCTGGCTGGCCCGCCTGGACACCGAGGACCTGCCCTACCTCGCCGACCACCGCATCCAGGACACCGTGGTCTTTCCCGCCGCCGGCTACCTGGAGATGGCCGCCCAGGCCGTTCTTCGGCTCACCGGCTCCACCACTGCCGTCCTCGCCGACATCGACCTGCGCAAGGCGCTCTTCCTGCCCGACGGCGAGGACCGCACCGTGGAGGTGTCGCTCTCCCCGGAGAACGCCGCCTTCACCATCGCCTCCCCGACCGGGGACGACGGCGAGCGGACCGTCCACGCGAGCGGAATCGTCCGCACCGGACAGCGCCGCCGCACCACCCCGCCGCTCGACGTCCCCGCGATCCGGGCCCGGTCCCTCCGCCACCTCGAAGGACCCGACTGCTACACCGCGCTGGCCGCCCTCGGCTACCACTACGGCCCCGCCTTCCAGGCCGTGGAGGAGGTCTGGATCGGCGCCGGAGAGGTCCTCGCCCGGATCCGCCCGCCCCGCGCGATCGGCGACGACGCCGCAGGCCACCACCTCCACCCCGTCCTGCTCGACGCCTGCTTCCAGACGCTCCTGGCTCCGCTGATCCCGCC
Source organism: Streptomyces sp. NPDC058375 (assembly GCF_042723425.1). Lineage (NCBI taxonomy): Bacteria > Bacillati > Actinomycetota > Actinomycetes > Kitasatosporales > Streptomycetaceae > Streptomyces > Streptomyces sp. NPDC058375. Next base: position 7,058 of record NZ_JBHXJG010000026.1, read on the forward strand.
GACTCCGCCGACCCCCGAAGACCCCGTCCCGGACACCGGGATCAGGCTGCCGCTCTCCCTGGACGAGGTGGCCCTCGAACCCATCGGCGACCAGCCGTTCTGGGCCCACGCCACCCTGCTCCCCGGCGACGCCGACACCACCCTCGGGAACATCGCCCTGTACGCCGACGACGGCACGCCGCTCGGCCGCGTCCAGGGCTTCCGCGCCGCCGACGTGGCGAAGGCGGCCACCGTCGTCGCCCGCACCACGATCGACTCCTGGCTCGCCGAACCCGTCTGGACGGACTGCCCGCCGCTGCCGGTCGAGGGCGGCCTCCCGGAGGTGGCGGCCCCCGACGCGCCGCCGCAGGACGAGAGCTCCACCGGCGTACGCGGCGAGGCGGCGGTCAACGGGGGCCCACCGCGGCCCGCCTCCACGCCCACACCCACCGCACCCGCCCACGACTGGCTGCTCCTCGCCGACGCCACAGGCGTCGCGGAGGCCTTCGCCGCCCTGGCCGAGGCCCGTGGCGAACGGTGCCGCCTGGTCCGCCGGGGCGCGGCCCACACCGCCTCCGCCGAGGGCCGCACGTACACCGTCGACCCCACCTCCGACGCCGACCTGCGCCGTCTCTTCGCCGACCTCGACCGCGACGGCGGCCCCTTCCGGGGGACCGTCCTGCACCTGTGGAACCTCGACGCCCCCGCCCTCGCCGCATGCGACCGCAGCACCCTCCACGACCACACCGGCGCGGGCGCGTACTCCCTGATCGCCCTCGCCCGGCTGCTGTCCGCCCGGGGCGAGGCAGGCCGCCTGCACATCGTCACCCGAGGCGCTCAGCCCGCTTTGCCCGGCGAAGGGACCGAACCCCTCGGAGCACCCGCCTGGGGCATCGGCCGCGTCCTGCGCCATCAGGAACTGACCGAACACCCCGGCAAGCTCATCGACCTCGACCCCCGCAGGCAGCCCGGCCCGGACGGCGACCGCGCCGAGGCGGCGGCGCTCCTGGCCGAGGCACTGAGCGACGACGAGCAGGAGATCGCCCTGCGCGACGGCCGCCGCCGCACCGGCCGCCTCCGCCCCGCCGAGAGCCTCACCCGGCCCCTGCCGCTGCGCCTGCGGGCCGATGGGAGCTACCTGGTCACCGGCGCGTTCGGGGCGCTCGGCCGACTGCTGTGCCGGACCCTCGTACGACGCGGAGCCCGCCGGATCGTCCTGGTTGGGCGCACCCCCGTCCCCGCCCGGGAGAAGTGGGCCGGGACCGACCCCGCCACCGCCGAGGGCCGGGCCGTGGCCCTGCTCCGCGAGCTGGAGGCGCTCGGCGCGCAGCCCGTCCTCGCCACCCTCGACATCACCGACGAGGACGCCCTGACCGGCTGGCTCGACGCCCACCGGCAGAGCGGAGCGCCGCCCGTACGCGGGGTGTTCCACCTGGCCGGACAGGTCCGCGACACGCTCGTCGCCGACCTCGACCGGGCCGCCTTCGACGCCGTCCACGACCCGAAGACCATCGGCGCCCACCTCCTGCACCGGCACCTGCGGGACGAACCCCTCGAACACTTCGTGCTCTTCGCGTCGATCGCCTCCCTGCTGACCACGGCCGGCCAGACCAACTACGCCGCCGGAAACGCCTTCCTGGACGCCCTCGCCCACCACCGCCGCGCCCAGGGCCTGCCCGCGCTCAGCCTCGACTGGGGCCCCTGGGCCACCGGCATGATCGAGGAACTCGGCCTGGTAGAGCACTACCTGCACAGCCGGGGCATGAGCTCGCTCTCCCCGGACGCCGGCATGGCCGTCCTGGAACGCGTCATCGGACAGGACCACGCGCAGCTCGTCGTGGCCACCGTCGTCGACTGGCCCGTCTTCCTGGCCTGGTACTCGTCACCGCCGCCGCTGGTCGCCGACCTCGCTGCCGCCGCCGCGCCGCCCACGGACACCGCCTCCGGCAACGGGTTCCTCGACACCTTCCGCGCCGCCGGCGAGGAGGCCCGGCGCGCACTGGTCGCCGAGCGGTTCGCCGCGCTCGCCGCCACCGTGCTCCGCACCGGAACGGACCGCATCGACGCCACCACGGGCCTCGGCGAACTCGGACTCGACTCCCTCCTCGCCATGGAGCTACGCGCCCGTATCCACGCCGAACTCGGCGTCGCCCTGCCCGTCGTCGCCCTGCTCAGCGGCACCCCGGCCGGGGAACTCGCCGACCGGCTCCACGACGGACTCGCCGCCCTGGCCTCGGCGGAGGAAGACGACAGGGCGACGGGCGCGATCGAGCTCCACACCGACGAGCGGCAGTACCCGCTGACGCAGAACCAGAAGGCGCTCTGGTTCCTCAAGCACCTCAACCCCGACGGCTACGCGTACAACATCGGCGGGGCCGTCGAGGTGAACGTCGGCCTCGAACCGGACCTGATGTTCGAGGCCGTCCGCCGGCTCATCGCCCGCCACCCCGCGCTGCGCACCAACTTCCTCCTGGTGGACGGGCAGGCCGTGCAGCGGGTCTCCGAGGACGCCAGAACCGATCTCGCCCTCTTCGACGTCCAGGGCGAGGACTGGGAGACCGTCCACGCCACGATCGTCCAGGAGTACCGCAAGCCCTACGACCTCGCCCACGACCCCCTGATCCGCTTCCGTCTCTTCAAGCGGGGCCCGGACCGCTGGATCATCATGAAGGCCGTCCACCACATCGTCTCCGACGCCATCTCCACGTTCACCTTCATCGAGGAACTCCTCAGCATCTACGAGGCGTTGCGCCGCAACCGGGAGCCTCAGCTCCCGCCGGTCGAGGCCCGCTACCTCGACTTCCTCAACCGGCAGAACGCCTTCCTGGCCGGGCCCGAGGCGACGGGCATGCTCGACTACTGGCGATCCCAGCTGCCCGCCGAGGTCCCGCTCCTGGACCTGCCCGTCGACAAGCCGCGCCCGGCGGTCCAGACCCACAACGGGGCGTCGGAGTTCTTCGTCCTCGACGACGCGCTGAGCGCCCGCGTCCACGCCCTGGCCCGCGCGCACGGCGTCACCCCGTTCATGGTGCTGCTCAGCGCGTACTACCTCCTGCTCCACCGCTACTCCGGGCAGGACCACATCGTCGTCGGCTCCCCGGTGACCGGCCGCACGCGGCAGGACTTCGCCTCCGTCTACGGCTACTTCGTCAACCCGCTGCCCCTGCACGCCGACCTGTCGCAGGACCCGACCGTCGCCGAACTGCTGCAACAGGTCCGCCGGACCGTGCTCGGCGGCCTGGACAACCAGGAGTACCCCTTCGTCCTCCTCGTGGAGGAGCTGGGCCTCCAGCACGACCCCAGCCGCTCCGCCGTCTTCCAGGCGATGTTCATCCTCCTCACCCACAAGGTGGCGACCGAGCAGTACGGCTACCGCCTGGAGTACATCGAACTTCCGGAGGAGGAAGGGCAGTTCGACATAACCCTGTCCGCCTACGAGGACGAGGGTCGCTTCCACTGCGTGTTCAAGTACAACACCGACCTCTTCCTCTCGGAGACCATGCGCCGCATGGCCGCCCACTACAGCCGCCTCCTCGACGGGATGACCCGCGCGCCGGGCGAACAGCCCGCCTCCCGGCTGGAGATGCTCGGCGACCGGGAACGCGAACGGCTCGTGGGGGAGTGGAGCCGCCCGGCCCTTCCCGCCGCCGGGCACGGGGACGGATCCCGGGAAGAGCCGTTCGCCCCGGTCCAGGCGCTGATCGGGCGGATCGCCGCCGCGCACCCCACGGCCGTCGCCGTCACCATGCCCTCCCCGCACGGCGGGGCGCACCGCCTGACCTACGCCGAACTGGACCGCCGGGCGGACGACACCGCCGCCCGCCTGCGTACTCTCGGCGTCGGCGAGGGCTCGGTGGTCGTGCTGTGCCTGGAGAAGTCGCCCGAGCTGGTCGTCGCCCTCCTCGCCGTCCTCAAGGCCGGCGCCGCCTACCTCCCGCTCCGCCCCGACCAGCCCGCCGACCGGCTCGCCCACCTCGTGACGGCCACCGGCGCGGGCCTCGTCCTCGTCGCGGACGAAGCCGCGCCCGAGCAGACCGGGGCCCTGGCCGTCCCGACGCTCACCCTCACCGCACTCGCCGCCACCGCACCGCACCCCGACGACCCGCCGTGCGAGGCGGCCCCGGACTCACCCGCGTACATCATCACCACCTCCGGCTCCACCGGACGCCCCAAGGCCGTCCGCGTCAGCCACCGCAACCTCGCCTCCGCATACGAGGCCTGGCGGCAGGAGTACCGGCTGGAGACCGACGTCCGGACGCACCTCCAGATGGCCGAACCGTCCTTCGACGTGTTCACCGGCGACCTGGTACGCGCCCTCTGCTCGGGCGGCACGCTCGTCCTGGCCGACCGCGACCTCCTCTTCGACACCACCCGGCTCTACCGCGCGATGCGTCAGGAGCGCGTCGACTGCGCCGAGTTCGTGCCCGCCGTCGTGCGAGGCCTGATGGACCACTGCGCACGGGAAGGGCTGCGGCTGGACTTCCTGCGGCTGCTGGTGGTCGGCTCGGACGCCTGGAGCGTGGGTGAGTACCGCAGGCTGGCCGAGCTGTGCGGACCCGGCACCCGCCTCGTCAACTCCTACGGCCTCACCGAAGCCACCATCGACAGCGCGTACTTCGAAGGACCCGTCGACGACCTGGAACCCGGCGCGATGGTCCCGATCGGTCGGCCTCTGCCAGGCAGCACCCTGCACATCCTCGACGCCCACGGCGAACCCGTGCCGCCCGGCGTGCCCGGCGAACTCTGGATCGGCGGCCACGGCGTCGCCCTCGGCTACGCCGGAGACCCCGGGCAGACCGACGAACGCTTCGTGACCCGTACGCTCTCCAGGGCCGCCGACGCCCGCCCCGAACGGCTCTACCGCACCGGCGACATCGCCCGCTGGGACGCACACGGCCGGGTCCACCTGCTCGGCCGCACCGACGGGCAGGTCAAGCTGCGCGGCCACCGCATCGAGATCGGCGAGATCGAGGCGCATCTCGCCCAATGGCCCGCGCTCGCCCGCGCCGTCGTCACCGTACGCACCGACACCGGGGGAGACGCGGCCCTCTGCGCCTACTGCGTACCGGAGACCGGAGCGACCCTGGACGTCCGGTCCCTGCGCCGCCACCTGGCCCGCTCCCTGCCCTCGTACATGATCCCGTCCCACTTCACCGAGCTGCCCACCCTGCCGCTGACCGCCAACGGCAAGGTCGACACGGCCGCGCTGCCCGCCCCACGGGCCGAGGCCGGCGACCGGCCGCACGAAGAGCCCGTGACGCTGTACGAGGTCAGCCTCGCCCGGCACTGGAAAACCCTCCTGGGCCGCGAACGGGTCGGCCTGGAGGACGACTTCTTCGAACTCGGCGGCAGCTCGATCAAGCTGATCGAGCTTCTCCACCACCTGCGCACCGAGTTCGGCGTCGGCGTCCCCGTGAGCAGGCTCTACCAGGTCACCACCCTCCACGGCATGGCCGCCACCGTCGAGGACGTCCTGCTCGGGGCGAGCGCCGAGGACCTGCCCTTCCTCACCTTCAACGCCGGGCAGCACCCCGCCCTCTTCTGCTTCCCGCCCGCCGGCGGCCACGGGCTCGTCTACCGGGGCCTGGCCGCCCACCTCCCCGACCACACCGTCATCGGCTTCAACTACCTCCCCGGCGACGACAAGATCGCCCGGTACGCCGACCTGATCGAGGCCGACCGGCCCGACGGACCGTGCCTGCTCCTCGGCTACTCCCTCGGCGGCAACCTCGCCTTCGAGACGGCCGAGGAACTGGAGCGGCGCGGCCGCCACGTCGCCCACGTCGTCATCCTCGACTCCCGCCGCATCCTCACCGCCTACGAACCGGACGCGTCCGGCATCGCCGCCTTCGAGGCCGAACTCGCCGACCACGTACGCAAACACACCGGCTCCGACGCCGTCACCCGCGAGACCCTCGCCCACGCCGCCGAATACCTCGCGTTCTGCGGGCGCACCCCCAACACCGGCACCGTCGCCGCGACGGTCACCGTCATCACCGACGAGGAGAAGGCCGCCCTCTACGCCGCCGGGCAGCACGGCACCTGGCACGGCAGCTCCACCGGCACCACCGCCGTCCTGCGCGGATCCGGCGTCCACGCCGAGATGCTCGACGCCAAACACCTGCCCCGCAACGCCCAGTTGGTGCGCTCCGTCCTGACGGGAGACGCGGCCCATGACGGATGACCACGCCCCCGACTCCACCGGATCCACCGACTGGACGACCAGGGAACGCACCCCGGGCACCCCGCCCCGCGTCATCGTCATCGGCGCGGGCGTGGCCGGTCTCTCCACCGGCTGCTACGCGCAGATGAGCGGCGCCAGGACCCGCATCTTCGAGAAGCACGTCCTGCCCGGCGGCTGCTGCACCGCCTGGTCGCGCGAGGGGTACCTCTTCGACTACTGCATCGAATGGCTCGTCGGCACCGCGCCCGGCAACGACGCCCACCAGGTGTGGAACGAACTCGGCGCGTTCGACGGGAAGACCGTCACCAACTTCGAGCTGTTCAACAAGGTCGAGGACGAACACGGCCGGTCGGTGACCTTCTACAACGATCCCGACCGCCTGGAGGCCCACCTCCTGGACCTCTCACCCGCCGACGCCCCGCACATCCGCGCCTTCACCCGGGACCTGCGCCGCTTCATCGACATCGAGCTGTACCCGTTCCTGACCGCGCCCGCCCTGCGGACCGTACGGGAGAGGGCGCGGACCCTGCGCACCGTGCTGCCGGCCTTCCGGCTGTTCTGGCGGACGGCCGCCACCCCGATGCACGTCTTCGCCGACCGGTTCCAGGACCCACTGCTGCGCAAGGCGTTCCGCAACATCTTCTTCCAGGACCCGGGCGGCTTCCCGCTGCTGCCGTATCTCTTCAACATGGCCGCCGCCCACCACGGCAACGCGGGCTTCCCGCAAGGCGGTTCGCTCGGCCTCGCCCGCTCGGTCGAGGAGCGCTACCGGAGCCTCGGCGGCACGATCACCTACCGGGCCCGCGCCGAACGGATCCTGGTCGAGAACGACCGGGCGATCGGCATCGAACTCCGCGACGGCAGGCGGTACTTCGCCGAACACGTGGTCTCCGCCTGCGACGGCCACACCACCGTCTACGGGCTCCTGGGCGGCCGGTACACCGGACCCCGCATCGACAAGCTCTACACCGACCTCCTCCACCGCCCCGGCACCCTCTTCCCCGCCGTCGTCTCCGCCTTCGTCGGTCTGCGCGGCGACCTCGATCCCGACGAGGCGCACAGCACCACGCACCTCCTCGGCCCGGAGGACGCGGCCCACCTCCCCGGCGCCCTGCAGGACAGCCTCGTCGTGCAGGCCCGCTCCCGCTACTCCGGCGGCTTCGCCCCACCCGGCTGCTCCGTTCTGCACTGCACCTACTTCAGCGACTACGCCCACTGGAAGGACCTGCGCACCAGGGACCGCAAGGAATACCGCCGGCGCAAGCGCGACGTCGCCGACTTCGTCCGGGATTTCCTGGAGCGCCGCACCCCCGGCATCGCCGACCGCATCGAGCTCGTCGAGGTCGCCACCCCCGCCACGACCCACCGCTACACCGGCAACCTGGGCGGCTCCATCCTCGCCTGGAAGGCGTTCTCCGACGCCGACGACGTCGCCGCCCGCCTGGTCGGCAAGGACCGGATGCGGCTGCCCGGGCTGAGCGGATTCTCCATGGCCGGCCAGTGGGTCGGGATGGGCGGCCTGATCCGCGCCGCCTCCACCGGCCGCTTCGCCGTCCAGTACCTCTGCCGCGAACTCGGCCTGGAATTCCGGGCCTGGGAGAGCAAGGGCGCCGAACCCTGGCACCCCGGGAAGCTGGGGCGCCTGCCCCAGCTCGACCGGTGGTCGGCACGCGAGAGCGAGGGCTCATGAACAACGGAAAGAACCGGGCCCGCGAAACGATGATCATCATCGGGGCCGGGCTGGGCGGCCTCTCCACCGGCTGCTACGCCCGGATGAACGGCTACCGCACCCGCATCCTGGAGATGCACGAGATCCCCGGCGGCTGCTGTACCGCCTGGGAACGCGGCGGCTTCACCCTGGACGCCTGCGTCAGCTGGCTCCTCGGCAGCGGCCCCGGCAACGAGATGCACCAGATCTGGCTGGAGCTCGGCGCCCTCCAGGGCAAGGAGATCCGCCACTTCGACGTCTTCAACATCGTGCGCGGCACCGACGGCCGGGCCGTCCACTTCTACTCCGACCCGGACCGCCTCGAAGCCCACCTCATCGGCATCTCACCCGCCGACGCCCGCCTCGTACGGAAGTTCTGCGGGCAACTGCGCAGCTTCCGCAAGGCCTTGGCGGTCTACCCCTTCCTCAAGCCCGTCGGACTGATGGGGCGCCGGGAGCGCTGGCGGATGCTCGCCTCGTTCCTGCCGTACTTCAACGCGGTGCGCACCACGATCACCGTTCTGATGACGGACTTCTCGGCGCGGTTCAAGGACCCTCTCCTGCGGGAGGCCTTCAACTTCATCCTGTACGAGAAGCACCCGGCCTTCCCCGTCCTCCCGTTCCACTTCCAGCTCGCCTCGCACGCCAACCTCTCCGCCGGCGTCCCCGAGGGCGGCTCCCTCGGCCTCGCCGAGTCGATCGAGGCCCGCTACCGCCGGCTCGGCGGCGACATCGCGTACAACACGAAGGTCGAATCGGTGATCGTCGAGGACGACCGGGCGGTCGGCGTCCGGCTCAGCGACGGCGGCGAACTCCGCGCCGACATCGTCGTATCGGCCTGCGACGGCTACACCACGACCATGAAGTTCCTGAAGGGCGAGTACCTCGGCGAGGACTACCGCAAGCTCTACACCGAGACCATCCACGAACCCGGCATGGTCTTCCCCGGTTACTTCACCCTCTTCCTCGGCCTCTCCCGCCCCTTCCCCGGGGGCGACCCCTGCACGACGTACCTCATCGACGAGGCGATGGCGGCCGAGCTGACCGGCATCCGCCACCCCAGCATCAACGTCCAGTTCCGCAGCCGCCATTACCCCGAGCTGTCGCCGGACGGCACCACCGTCGTCTACGCCACCTACTTCTGCGACATCGCCCCCTGGCGGGCCTTGGACGAAGGCCCCGAACAGGTCACCCGCACCCGCGGCGGCCAGGAGCTGCACACCCTGCCCGTACGGCACGGGCGCGGCTACTACGCGGCGAAACGGCGGGCCCGCGAAGCGCTCGTCGGCTTCCTCGAACAGCGTCACCCCGGACTGCGGGACGCGATCGTCGTCCGCGACGTCTCCAGCCCCCTCACCCAGGTCCGCTACACCGGCAACTACGACGGCACCGTCCTCGGCTGGCAGCCCTTCGTCGAGAGCGGCGAGAGGCTCGAAGAGCTGATCAAGAAGCACGGGCCGGGCCTCCCCGGGCTGCGCGACTTCTACCAGTCCGGCGTCTGGGCCACCACCGGCGGCCTCATCCGGGCAGCCGCCGCCGGACGCCACGTCATGCAGTTCGTCTGCCGCGACGACGGCAAGCCCTTCACCGCGTCGCTCGACCTCACCGCACCTCCACCGACCCACCGGGTCGTCCCCGTGCCCGTCCGCCCCACCGCACCGACGGAGGAGAGTAAGCCATGAAGATCGCGAAGTGGGTGGTCCGCGAGCACGTCGAGGGCGTCCCCGACGTGGACCGCGTCTACGAGAAGGTCGTCGAGAACGTCGACGTCACGCTGGCCCCCGACGAGATGCTCCTGCGCACCCTGTACGTCTCGGTCGACCCCTACCTCCAGGGCATCGCCCTCGACACCCCCATCGGCCGGCACATGGGGGCCGACTCGATCATGGAGGTGGTGGAGGCGGGACCGCGCGCCGCCCACCGCGTCGGCGACCTCGTGCAGGGCTTCGGCGGCTGGCAGACCCACGTGGTCTCCACCGGCGCGGCCGAACTCTGGCAGACCGGCACGTTCCCCATGGTCTTCCCCGCCTACCGCAGGCTCGACCCCCGCTGGTACGACGACGCCCTGCCGCTGCCGACGGCTCTCAGCGTGATGGGCGGACCCGGCATGACCGCCTGGGGAACCCTGAGCAAGTACATGACGATCAGCCCCGGCGAAACCCTCGTCATCAGCGGGGCCTCCGGTGCGGTGGGCGCCCTCGTCGGCCAGCTCGCCGCGCTGGCGGGGGCCCGGGTGATCGGCACCACCTCGTCCCCGGAGAAGGCGGACTACCTCACCGGGCTCGGCTTCGACGCGGTGATCGTCTACCGCCACGGGGACGGCGCGGACACCGTGCGCGAGGCGCTGGCCCGGGCCGCCCCCGAAGGCGTCGACCGGTACTTCGACAACCTCGGCGGCACGGTCACCGACGCGGTGTTCCCCATGCTCAACATCGGGAGCCAGGTGGCGGTGTGCTGGCAGTGGGCCACCCAGGTCGGCAACGAGGACACCGGCCCCCGGCTCCTGCCCTACCTGATGTTCCCCCGCGCCACCGTCCGCGGCATCTTCTCCCTGGAATGGTTCACCGAACGCAACTGGCAGGACCTCCACACCGAGCTGGGCGGCCGGGTCCGGCGCGGCGAGGTCGTCTGCGACCACACCCTCCACCACGGCTTCGACACCATCCCCGCCGCCTACGGCAGCCTCTACGGCGACCGGGCGGGCAACCGCGGCAAAGTACTCGTCGAGCTCTGACCCGCAGCGCCAAAAGCGCCCGGACAGCCCCTCCCAGGAGGCATGTTGACCACCAGCGAGCCCACGTGTCCCGCCCCGGTACCGATGCACCGCCTGCACTTCGAGAAGCCCGGGCCGCCCCGTCGCACCGAACTGCCGGGCGGCGCCCCCGCCTGGCGGGTCAGCCGGTACGCCGACGTCCGCCAGGTGCTCTCCGACCCCCGGTTCGGCCGGGCCGGGCTGTACGCCGCCGACGCGCCGGCCCTCTCCGACGTACCGGACCTCGTCAACGACCCCGACCTGATGTTCAACCAGGACGGCCCCGACCATCTGCGGCTGCGCCGCACCCTGCGGCGCGCGTTCACCCCGAGGGCCGTCGCCCGCTGGCGGCCGTGGATCGCCGGGATCGTCGAAGAGCTCCTCGACCGGCTGGAAGCGCGACCGCAACCAGCCGACGTGGTGGCGGAGTTCGCCCTCCCGCTGCCGGTGGCGGTGATCAGCCGGCTGATGGGGCTCGACGAGTCCGCGTGGGACCGGCTGCGGCACTGGAGCGAACACGCCTTCTCCGACGGCACCCACGAGGGCGATCAGGTGGCCGCCGCCCGCAAGGAGTTCAGCGCGTTCGGCGCGGACCTCCTCGCGGAGCGGCGCCGGGCCCCGGGCGAGGACCTGATCAGCGGTCTCGTCGCGGCGGCCGACGAGGAAGGGGACGTGGCCGAGGCGCAGTTGGTGAGTCTGGTGTGCGGGCTGGTCGTCGGCGGCCACGACAGCACGATGACCATGCTCGGCAACGCGCTGCTCTACCTCCTGGGCGAACGCCGCGAGACCTGGTCCCGCATCGGCGCCGGCGAGGAGGCGGCGGGGCGTGTCGCGGACCGGCTCGTCCACCTCGTCCCGCTGGGCGACGACCGGGGCAGCGCCCGCCACGCCGCCACGGACGTCGAGGTCGGCGGGGTCACGATCCCGGCCGGCGCGATCGTGCTCGCCGACTGCGGTATCGCCAACCGCGACCCGGAGGTCTTCCCGCCCGCCACCCTCCACGACCTGTTCGCCCCGCTGGAGGCACCCACACTCTCCTTCGGCGCCGGCCCCCACTACTGCCTCGGTGCCTGGCTGGCCCGCACCGAACTCCAGCTCGCCCTGCACCGCTCGGCCGCCCGCTTCCCGGACCTGCGCCTGGCCGCCCCGATGGACACCGTCGCCTGGCGGACCGGGACGACCTCCCGCAGTCCGCGGCGGCTCGACGTCAGGTGGTAGCCCCGCTCCGGTGGGCGCCCCCGAGGACCCGCCGCACCACCGCGATCTGCTCGGCGGCGGCCCTGCGTGGGAGCGTGAGGTGGGGGAGCGTCCCGTCGAACCCGTGGAACGCGCCGGGCCACAGGTGGAACTCCGTCGACACTCCGGCGGCGATCAGCCGGAGCGCGTACTGGGCGCACTCGTCACGGAAGACCTCCAGCTCCCCGACGTCGACGTACGCGGGCGGGAGCCCCGACAGGTCGGTGGCGCGGGCCGGAGCCGCGTACGGGGAGACGTCGTCACCGCCCGCCGACGGGCCGAGCAACGCGGCCCAGCCGAACAGGTTGTTGGCGCGCGGCCAGGTGACGGCGTCGGTGAACTCCCGGCTGGAATCGGTGGTGTTGCGGTCGTCCAGCATCGGGCAGAGCAGCAACTGGAAGGCCAGACGCGGGCCGCCCTGAGCTCAGGCGAGCAGGGCGGTGGCGGCGGCGAGACCGCCGCCCGCGCTGATCCCGCCGACCGCGAGGCGCTCCGGGTCGATCCCGAGCGCCCCGGCCCGCTTGGCCGTCCACCGCAGCGCGCGGTAACAGTCCTCGACGGGCGCCGGGTGGGGGTGCTCGGGCGCGAGCCGGTAGTCCACCGACACCACGGCGCACCCCGCCTCCAGGACGTAACGGGAGACCCGGGCGTCGTCCGTCTCGGGCGTCCCGAGCACCATGCCGCCGCCGTGGATCCACACCAGGCACGGAAGCGGCCGGGGGGCGGCCGCGCGCGGCCGGTAGACCCTGACCCGTACCGGACCGGGGCCCGGCAGCCGGTGATCCGTCACCAGGACCCCTTCGGCGGGCGGCGGGAAGCCGGCGCTCGCACGGGCGGAGCGCACGGCGGCCAGCCCCTCGCGGTCCAGCCCGTCGAGGACCGTGGGCGACAGCGGTTCGGCGGCCAGCGCCGCGGCCATCTCGGGGTCCAGGCGTGGGTCGTAGGGCATCGGGTGGAGCCTTTCTCCTGGCGGTGGGGGGGGCGTGCGGGGGCCGGTGCGGCAGGGTGCGCCGGTCGCCGCCCGCGCACCCCCCTGCACCCCGGCCCCGCCGTCAGCCGCGGGCGACGGCGATCGAGCCCCCGAGCCGCTCGCCGGCCTCGTAGACCATGTACGGCACACCCCGGTCCGTCCCGAAGCTCGGCGCGGCGGCGCGGCCGTTCTCCGGTGCCGCACTGCCCGAGTCGTAGAAGACACCGAGGTGGGTGCGGCGCGAGAAGTCGTTGCCGACCTCGGTGATCAGGATGTTCCCGCCGTTCTCCTTGCCCGTGTGGTAGACGACGTACGTGCTGCCGCCCCGGGTCAGCAGGTGCCCGCCGCTGATGTTGTTCGCGCCGACGTCCGAGTGGCGGATCAGCGGCTGCTGGGCGAAGGTCCAGCTGCGGCCGTCCTTAGACCAACCCCAGCCGACGTCACGGTGGTTGGACTGGTTGTTGACCATGAACAGCATCACGTACCGCGCGTCGCGTGCGGGCAGGTCGTGCCGGAACACCCGGGCGTAGGACGTCTCCGTGGTGCCCGCCGGAAGCATGTCCTTGGTGAGCACGGTCCGGTCGTAGGCGAAGGTGATGCCGTCCTTCGACCGGGCGAGGCGGGTGGTGTGGTTCTCGCCGTGGAAGTAGAGCCACATCTCCTTGACGTCCTCGTTCCACAGGACGTGCGGCGAGGAGACATGGCTGACCTTGTAGTGCGGCTGCCAGTCGTTGGAGACCAGCGGGTTCGCCGTGTACTCCGTGAACGGGCCCTCCAGCCTGTCGCCGTACGCCAGGCAGATGCCGCCGGGCGCGTCGTGCGGCGCGTAGTAGAGGTAGTAGCGGCCCAGCGGGTTCGCCAGCCGGTCGTAGACGCCCCGGATGCACGGGAAGATGATCTCGCCCGTCGGGTTGTACTTCAGCTGAGAGAGCGTCAGCAGCGGCTTCACATAGCGGTAGTTCGGGAAGCCGCCCGGTGCCGCGGCGGCGGTGCCCGCCCCGGTGCCGGTGGTGATCAGTCCGGCGGTGGCCGCCGTGCCCGCCACCGCGCCGCGCAGGAAGATCCGGCGGCTCGGCCGGAACACGCCGGATGCGGCCGGGGTGTTGTCCTCGTGCTGGGTCATGTCGTTCTCCGTCCCGAAGAGATGAGCGATCCGGAAGAGGTGAGAGCTCCCGGAGAGGGGAGAGCTCCCGAAGAGATGGGCGATCACAGATAGCTGGCGGCGGTGACGCAGAACCCGCCGAGCGCAACGGCCCAGACGTACGGCAGCGTCCGCAGCATCACCTGCTGCGGTGTCACCCCCGCGTACTGCGCGCTCCACACGGTCTGCGTGCTGGTGGGGTCCGAGACCCCGAACACCTGGTTGTACGAGGTGGCCAGGCCCAGCACCGCGACGGCCGGGTAGATGCCGGCGGCGATGAGGACACCGGCGATGCCCGCGCCGAGGCCGTAGACGTTCAGCGGCCCCCGGTAGAGGCAGAGCGGCACGAACAGAGTGAAGACCAGGACGAACAGCACCGGGTTCTGCGGGCTGACCGCCTTGACCAGTGGCTCCAGCGACTCCACCGCACCGGGCAGCTTCACCGCGGCGAGCAGGATGCCGATGGCGATGAACAGCACGATCGGGGCCGCCGCGACCTCGAACGAGCCGTACAGCGTGCGCAGCAGCCGCTTGTTCATCTCGCGCGGCCGCGTGGTCGTGACCAGCGCGAACAGGACACCCGCCAGCATCGACGGCAGGATCGCCACCTCGAAGCCGAGGGCCAGGACCAGCGGGACGACCGGGGTGAGCAGCGCGTACCACGGTGCGTCGCCCAACTGCTTGCGGCGCGAAACGGACTTGGTCGAGGCCGACTTGAGCGACCAGGTGTGCTCGACGCCCCGCCTGCGCGTCTCGACGAGGACGAACAGGACGGCGGCGGCCAGCGCGAACGGGAACAGCTTGAGCATGAAGCCGCGCACGGTCTCGACGGGCAGCTCCAGCGCGGTGGAGAAGAACTGCCAGATGGGCAGCTCGAAGGGCATGCCGGCGGCGATGCCCATCAGGATCGTCCCGGCGGCGGTGACCTTGGGGATGCCGACGGCGATCATCGCGGGGATGCCGATGATCCCGGCGAGCATCGCGGCGGGGGCCGAGCCGGTGACCGTGCCGACCAGGGTGGAGACGGCGAGGACGCCGAGGGCGACCACCACCGGCCGGTCCCCGCCGAACTCGACGATCTTGCGCACCAGGGTGCCCGCGATACCGGTCTCGTCCAGGAGCTTGCCCAGCCAGGAGCCGAGCAGAATGGCGATCATCGTGGCGGCGAGCGCCGGAGCGCCCTGCTGGATGACTGTGTCCAGCACGCTGTTCTCGCCGGTCAGCGGGGCGCCCGCGACGAACGCGATGACGACGGCCAGGATGACGAGCGCGAAGGCGGTGGGCAGTTTGCGGGTGAGCATCGCGGCGACACCGGCCGCCATGACAAGAAGGATGACGACGCCCATGGCGTTACTTCTCTCTTCCGTACGAGGATCCGGTCGCGGACCCGTGCCGCGGCTCGGCCGCGGTGGCCAGGGCGGCCGTCAGCAGGAGCGGGCTGCGGCCCAGGCCGCAGATGACGCGGGCGTGGGCATGGGCGGCGATCTCGTCGGCCCCCGCGACATGGCCGTACAGCGTGTGCCGTCCGGCCCGCAGCACCACATGGTTCAGGGCCTGCTTCAGCGACTTCTTCGCCGGACCGTGATGCAGCCGCTCGTGCACCGCCTCGTGCGCGACCGCCGCGGCCCGCACCGAACCGGCCGGATACCACTCCCGCCAGCCGAGCACGTCGATCAGCTCATCGGCGAGCGCCAGCGTGTCGGTGAACAGCTCGACGGTCGGCACGGGTCGCGAGGTGTAGCGGGCCAGCAGCCCCTTCGCGAGGCCTCCGTCGCTCTCCACGATCCGGGCCGTCGCGGCGACGGGCGGGAGCGCGGCGCCGAACGCGTCGGCCGTACGGGCCCAGTGGCGCAGCAGCTCCGGATCACGCCCCTCGTGGGTCGGAGTGTTGGCGAGCAGCCGTACGCCGAACGCGACGTCGTCCTCCGCCTCCAGCTCCCGGACGGCCGCCAGCGCCGCCCGGTCCAGCAGCGCGGCGCTCATGTGCGCACCTCCAGCACGGCGACGACCGGTTCGTCGGCGGCGCGGGCGCGCAGCTCGCTGCGGGCGAGGGCCAGCAGCGGATCCGGGTCGATCACCCCGGACAGGTCCGCGATCCGTGAGCCGAGCAGCAGACGCAGCGCCGGGGCCCGGACGCCGCCGTCCCCGTACGAGGTGGCCTCCTTCACCAGCCCCGCCAGGACCTCCGGCGCCTGGCCCACGGTCGTCGTCTCCACCCGGGCGTCCGGCGCGTGCAGCCGGACGACACCGTCCGCGTCCACGACCCGCACCGGGTGCCGGTCCGCCCGGAAACGGCGGTGCACCTCGGTCCCGTACACGGTGTGGGCCGGCGTCCCCGCGAGGACCCGCACCGAGGCCGGGTCGGTCCGGAGGCTGTCGGCGGCGGCGCGCAGCCGGTCCGCCTCGTCGGCCCGGTGGGCGCGGTCCTGGGTGCGCAGCTCGGTGGCCCCGGTCGCCACGGCCCGTACGGTGCTGGTCTGCGGGTCGACCGTGACCTCGACCTCCACCCCGTCGGCGGCGGCCCCCTGGGCGATCACGGCGGCCTCGGCCTCCGCGCGTACGGCGAGGATCTGCTCCTGGCCCGCTCCCGGAATGATCCGCTCGACCTGTTCCCGGATGAGGGCGAGCGCCACGCCGATGGGGCTGATCACCTCGTTGTGCTGGGCGATCCGGCCCTCCTGGCCGGTGACAGCCGCCAGATGCGGGGTCACGGAGGCCGCGCCGCCGCCCCCGCCGACGAGCAGCGCGGTGTCCTTGTCCAGCCGGTAGTCGCGCATCAGCGTCTCGACCACGGACTTCACCTGGTCGGTGCCCGCGTCCAGGAGCTTCGTCGCGGCCGTGGCGACATCGGTGCAGAGGGCGGCGGCCAGCGGGGCGATGGCGGCTTTCGCCACGGCCGGGTCGCAGCGGGCGAAGTCCCCCTCCGGCACCCGGCCCAGCGCGTTAGCCGCGCACGTCATGGTGATCGCGAAGCGGCCCCCGGCGGCGTCCAGCACCGCGTAGTCGGCCGGGTCGTCCGCCATCGGCCGGATCGTCGTGAGCGTCGCGCCCTCCAGATCCTCGGGGCGCGCGAAGCAGGCGTACGGCAGCCCGGCGATGTGCGCGCTGCGCGGCCCGACGCCGACGACCTTGCCGCCGTCGACCCGGACCATCGAACCGCCGCCGACACCGACGGTCCGCACGTCGAGCGCCGAGAGATACGACGTCCGGCCGAGCATCGTGGCGTGCCGGACGGCGACCTTGCCGCGCCGCACCACGCTGATGTCCGTGGACGTGCCGCCGGTCTCCAGGAACAGCCCCTCGCTGATGCGCTCCTGCATCAGCGCCCCGGCGACGCCCGCCGCCGGCCCGGACAGCACGGTCAGCAGCGGTCTGCGCCGCATCTCGTCCAGCGACATGACCCCGCCGTCGCACCGCATCACCATCAGCGGCGCGGTCACGCCCGCCTTGGTGATGGAGGCGTCGACGAGGTCGGCGGTGGCGAGCATCCGCGGCAGGATCGCCGCGTTCACCACGGCGGTACGGGTCCGCTTGTGGAGCCCGTAGAGCGAGGTGATGTCATGCGCGGCGGTCGTCGGCAGTCCTCGCTCCTGGGCGGCGGCCGCGACGGCGTCCTCACCCTCGGGCCGGTCGACGCTGAACGGCTGGCTGGCGACGACGACTTCGGCGCCCTCGCGGACGACCGCGTCGAGCGCGGCGTTGACGGCCGGTGCGTCGTCGGGGTCGGAGACATGCCCGTAGGCGAGCGGCAGCCGCTTGCCGGGCGTCAGCTCCAGTTTGCGGAACGCGGCCAGCCGACGGGTGAGCGTACCGCCGGGACCTGCGCCGATGCCGATCAGTCCGACGGTGGCGACGTCACCCTCCAGCAGGGCGTTGGTAGCCTGTGTGGTGCCGTGGGCGAGGAACGTCACGTCCTCGGGCGTGTGGCCGGTCTGCTCCAGCAGACGGTCGAGAGCCTCGACGATGCCGTGGGCGACGCCGTCCTCGTGATGGTGGCTCGTCGGCACCTTCACCTGCCCCAGCAGGTTCAGGGTCGTGGCGTCTACGGCCACGGCGTCGGTGAAGGTTCCGCCCACGTCGATGCCGACGCGGATGCGGTGGGTGTTCATGGCTGGGCACCTCCTTGTGCGGGTGGCAGGGCGAGGGCGGCGGGTCCGGACGCTCGGAAGAGGTCCGGGGCCTGGGGCCGGGCGGGTACAGGTGGAGCTGCGCCCGCCCGGCGCTCCGCGCTCACCCCTGGGGGGCCGTGCGGTGAAGCGGGTGTGGGTGGTGCGGTGAAGCGGGTGATGCGTCGTTCGCGCGTATCTCTCGCGCGGACGGGGTCAGTAGCCGCGTACGTCCGGCCAGTGGCGCTGCACGCCGTCCCGCTC
Source organism: Streptomyces sp. NPDC058375 (assembly GCF_042723425.1). Classification (NCBI taxonomy): domain Bacteria; kingdom Bacillati; phylum Actinomycetota; class Actinomycetes; order Kitasatosporales; family Streptomycetaceae; genus Streptomyces; species Streptomyces sp. NPDC058375. The sequence continues at coordinate 25,398 of NZ_JBHXJG010000026.1, forward strand.
CAGCAGCGCGGCGAACGCCTCGAACCGCTTGTCCTCGGCCTGGACCCGGTGCGGTTCGACGTTCTCGGCGACACAGTGCGCGGCCAGGGCGCCGGCGACCTCGCCGATGTTCCATTCCACCGGGTGGAGCCGGTAGCAGCCGTTGGTGATGTGCGTCGTGCCGATGTTCTTGCCGGCCGGCAGCAGGTTGCGGACGCGGCGCGGGACGAGCGCGCCGAGTGGGATCTCGAACGGCACCGAACCGATGTCGACGTAGTTGTCGCCGCCGGTCGAAGGGTGCAGGTCGATGCGGTAGTTGCCGACGCCGACCGAGTCCCGGTAGCGGGTGCCGCCGTACGGTCCGACGATGTCGATCGACACGTCGTGCTCGGTGACCGTGGTGACGGCCTTGATCCGGCGCGACTCCCGTACGTAGGGGGCCTTGGCCAGACCGTCCGGGGTGCCGGTGACGTCCGGGCGCAGCCGCAGACCGGGGAAGCCCGTGCCGCCGTCGGCGCGCGGGGCCTCGGTCTGGAGCCAGTACAGGACGGACAGCGACAACTGTCGGGCCTCGGCGAGCGCGGCGGCCGATGCCTCGTCGCCGCCGCCGATGAGCGGCTTCAACCAGTAGTCGTTGAGCGGCCAGTTGACCAGCGTGATGTCGGAGTCGAAGGCGCCCGGCCGGTGCAGCTTGCGGGCCAGGATCCGGCGGAAGCCGAACAGCTCCTTGTCACCCGCGTCGGCCGACTGGTCGGCGTTGACGTCCAGCGGGTCCAGCTCCGGGTTGGGGACGAAGGTGCGCGGGACGGCCTCCAGGGTGCGCGGGTCGGGGGCGAGGAAGCCGAGCAGCGGCCCCGGCCAGAAGTCCGGCTGATAGGTGCGCCAGAAGTCGTAGTCGGCCGGGCGCTCGATGGTGTGGTCCTCGCCCTCGTGGTGCGAGAGCGCGAAACAGACCGTGATCCCCTGCTGGTTGAGGGGCTGGGCCTCCTCCGGCGCGTGCGGCTCGTCGAACTCGCTCCGCGCCTCGGCGCCGATCACATGCTCCACGCCCGCGAGTTCGAGCAGTTCACCGGTCTCGGTGGCGTCGATGACGTAACGTGCGCTGATCGTACGGCGGTTGCCGCCGCGCAGGTCGGCCAGGGTCACCGACCGTACGGTGTCGTCGTCGCCCGCATCGGCGGTCACCGGCCGGTGCTCGGTGAGCAGGGTCAGCAGGCCCGAGGAACGGTACGGCGCGATCATGGCCTCCATGACCGCGAGCGCCACCCGCGGCTCGTGGCACAGCTTGCTGACGCGGCCCGCGCCCGGGTTGAGATGGCGCAGCGCCAGCGCCTCGGAACGCATCGGGTACCACTGGCGGTAGTAGTCCCGGATGGAGTCGCGCAGCGTGCGGTACGAGGCGGTGGTGCCGAACTCCTCTACCCACGGGTGCTCGTCCGGCGGAACCGCCTGCGAGGTGAGCTGGCCGCCGATCCAGTCCGTCTCCTCGGTGAGGACGACGGTGCGCCCCGCCCGGCAGGCGGCGAGGGCGGCGGCCACGCCGCCGAGTCCGGCGCCCACGATGAGGATGTCGGGTTCGGATGTCACGGTTCTCCTTGAAGTGCTGGGTGTACGTGGTGCGTTGGCGGCCCTCTCCCGGGGCCGGGTCGAAGACGGTCAGAGGCGTTCAGGGGTGCACGGGCGCCGGGCCGGCCGTCGAGCCGGGCCGGAAGGCGCAGGCCACCAGGGGCTCCGTCGCCTCCTCGCCTGCGACCAGCGCGGCGAGCATCCGCACGGCGGCCGCGCCCAGTTGGGGCCGGGGGACGTCGAAGCCGGTGGGCACGGGCCCGTCCGCCAGATCGGGCGGAGGGCTGCCGAGCAGGGCGAGCGAGGCGTCGCGCGGGCAGTCGATGCCGACGAAGTGCGCGGCCCCGTGCAGGGCACGCCAGGCGTCGCCGGTGTCGGTCTCCTCCGCGACGAACGCGGTCACGCCCTCGTCGAGCCAGCCGCGCAGCCGCTCGGCGGTCAGTTCGCGCTCGGGGTCGGCGGAGCGGAAGACGGTGTCGGGACCGCCGGGCAGTCCCGCCTCCTCCAGGCCCTTGAGGAAGCCGTGCTCACGGTCGGTGGAGGCGGGGGCCTCGTCGTCCTCGCGGACGAGCACGATGCGCCGGTGGCCGAGGGCTGCGAGGTGCGCGACGACCTCCTGGCTCGCGCTGATGTAGTCCGCGCCGACCCAGGCCAGCCCCTCCAGCTCGTCCCGGCGGCCGAGGTGGACCACGGGGAAGCCGTCGGCGACCAGCCGCAGCAGCTCGTCGGCGGGGGCGTGGCGTCCGAGGAACAGGCAGCCGTCGGCGAGCCGCACCCGGTTCAGCGCGTTCGGACCGGCGGCCCCCGCGCCGCCGGTGCTGGAACCGGTGAAGAGCACCAGGTCGTAGCCGCGGGCCGCGGCCTCCTGCTCGACGCCGACCAGGAACGGGTAGTACGAGTGCTGTACGTCGGTGGGGAAGGTGGACGTGAAGCTGAAGACCCCGAGCAGATTGTTCCGCGCGGCGGCGAGCCGGCTGGCGGCCGGATCCGGTACATAGCCCAGGGCCCGCACCGCGTCGAGCACCTTCTGCCGGGTCTCCTCGGAGATCGTGACGCCCTGCTTCCGGGCCCCCAGCACCAGCGAGACGGTGGCCTGCGAGACCCCGGCGAGCCGGGCGACCTCGGCCTGGCGCGGCCGGGACGTACGGCCCGCGGGGGCGGGCGCACGGCCCGGCCGGGACCGCTTCCTGGGTTCTTCCACGGTGTTCCTCCGGATCACTAATGCGTATTAGTAATGCGCATTAGTGAGTACTGTGAACCTCCGTCCGGATGGGGTCAAGGGATCGCGCAAGACTTCTTTCGGCCGTGTGGGCGCGGGGCCCGGCGTACGCCGGACCCCGCGGAGCTCATGAGCGCAGGGAGCTCACCAGTCGTGCACGGTTCCGTCGTGGAGCCGGTTGACCGGCAGATACGCGGGCGCGTACGGGTGGGCGGCGGCCAGCTCCTCGTCCAGCTCCACGCCGATGCCGGGGGCCTCGCCGGGGTGGAGGTGGCCGTCGGTGAAGGTGTAGGCGTGCCGGAACACCTCGTCGGTGAGCGGGGTGTGGCCGGAGAACTCCTGGATGCCGAAGTTGTGCACGGCCAGGTCCAGGTGGACGGCGGCGGCCATCCCGACGGGGGAGATGTCCTCGGGGCCGTGGATCGCGCTCTTGATCTGGTACTGCGCGGCGAAGTCGAAGAGCTTCCGCAGCGGGGTGACGCCGCCGAAGTGGGTCACCGCCGAGCGCACGTAGTCGATCAACTGCTCGGTGATCAGGGCCTGGTAGTCGTACACCGTGTTGAACACCTCGCCCACGGCCAGCGGCGTGGTCGTGGACCGGCGGACCAGGCGCAGGGCCTCCTGGTTCTCGGCCGGGGTGCAGTCCTCCAGCCAGAACGGCCGGTAGGGCTCCAGGTCCTTGCCGAGCCGGGCGGCCTGGATCGGGGTGAGCCGGTGGTGGGAGTCGTGGAGCAGCGGCAGTCCGGGGCCGAACTCCGCGCGCACCGCCTCGAACACGGTCGGCACATGGCGCAGATACGCCGCCGTGTCCCAGTCCTCCACCAGGGGGCGGGCCTGCTGATGGAGGACCGGCGCACCGGTGTCGTCGGTGTCCGACACCCCGTACACCGCCTTGAGTCCGGGGATGCCGGACTGGATGCGGACGGCGGGGTAGCCCTCGGCCAGCCGGGCCCGTACGGAGTCGAGCAGTTCGGGTATGTCCCGGCCGTTGGCGTGACCGTACGTCCCGATCCGCTCCCGGCTCGCGCCGCCCAGGAGTTGGTACAGCGGGAGCCCGGCGGCCTTCGCCTTGATGTCCCAGAGCGCTACGTCGACGGCGGCGATGGCGGCCATCGTCACCGGGCCGCGCCGCCAGTACGCGCCCCGGTACAGCGACTGCCAGGTGTCCTCGACACGATGCGGATCGAGCCCGATCAGCAGCGGGGCGACATGGTCGGTGAGATAGCTGACGACCGCCAACTCCCGCCCGTTCAGGGTCGCGTCGCCGAGGCCGGTGAGCCCTTCGTCGGTCGTCAGCTTCAGAGTGACGAAGTTGCGGCCGGGGCTGGTGACGACGACCTTCGCGTCGACGATCTTCATGCGTGTGTGCTCTTTCCGCAGGTGGGGGTCGGAGGTCGGGGGAGTGGAGGGTTCAGCCCTTGGAGGCGCCGGACGTCAACCCGGCCACCAGATACTTCTGGCCGAGGACGGCGGCCAGGACCACGGGCACGGTGATGAGGGAGGCGGCGGCCATCAGGCCGCCCCAGTCCGTGCTCGCGTAGGAGATGAAGTTGAACAGCGTGACCGGCACGGTCTGGGTCCGGTCGTCGGAGAAGACCAGCGCGAACATGAAGTTGTTCCAGCTGAAGACGAAGGCCAGCAGGGACGCGGTCGCGGTGCCCGGAGCGGCCAGCGGCAGCGAGATCCGCCAGAACGCGCCGAAGGCGCTCAGCCCGTCGGTACGGGCGGCCTCCTCCAGCTCGACCGGCAGCCCCGCGAAGAAGCTGATCATGATCCACATGATCAGCGGGACCGAGACGAACATATGGCTGAGGACGAGCACCGTGTAGGACCCGACCAGGCCCATCCGCGCGAACAGGTAGTACCAGGGCACCAGCAGCGAGATCGCCGGGACGATGCGCGCAACGAGGATCACCGAGCCGGTGCGGTGCATGGAGAACCGCCCCACCGCCCAGGCCGCCGGCACCGCGATCACCGCGGAGAGGAGCGTCGAAACCACCCCGACCAGCAGCGAGTTGCCCATCGAGCGCACGATCTGCCCGGCCTCGACGACGGCCCGGAAGTTGTCCAGCGTCGGCGTGAACCACAGCCCGACCGAGGGATCGGTGACCTGCACATTGGTCTTGAAGGCGGCGGCGAACATCCACACCACCGGCAGCGCGAAGACGAGCGTCACGAACGTGATGGCGAGGCCGCGCAGCCAGGAACCGTAACGCCGGCCGCGCCGGGTCCGCGCGGGGGAGAGGGTGGCACTCATGCGTTCTTCCTTCCGCCCCGGCGGCGCAGCAGCACCACGACACCGATGATGAACAGCGTGAACAGGACCAGGACGGCGGCGGCCAGGCCGTACTCCTGGTAGTCGAAGGTGAGCCCGTAGGCGTAGACGTTGAGGGTCTCCACCTCGAAGTCCGAACCGCCGCCCGCGCCCTTGGTGGCGTAGAGGATGTCGAAGGTCTTCAGCGCGTCGACGGCGCGCAGCACCAGGGCGGTGGCGAGCGTCGGCCCGAGCATCGGCAGGACGACGTACCGGAACCGCTGCCAGGCGTTGGCCCCGTCCATCAGGGCGGCTTCCTCCGGCTCCTCGGGGAGCGTGGTCAGCCCGGCGAGGAGCAGCAGCGTCATCATCGGCGTCCACTGCCACACGTCGATGAGCATCAGCGTCGGCAGCGACTGCCCGACCGAGCCCAGGAACTCCTGCCGGGGTACGCCGACCGCCTCCAGCAGGTGGTTGGCGATGCCGTTGGTGGGGTCGAGGATGAGCAGCCACAGGATGCCGATCGCGACCGGCGTGGCGAGCAGCGGGATGATGAGCACGGTCCGCACCCAGCGCATCCCCCGGAACGGCTTGCGCATCAGCATCGCCAGGGCGAGCCCGAGCACCGTCTCCAGCACCACCGCGCCGACCGTGAAGACCAGGGTGCGGCGGGCGGCGGGCCAGAACCGGCGGGTGTCGCCCAGCGCGTCGATGAAGTTGCGCAGCCCGGTGTGGGCGCTGTCGGCGTTCACCGCACCGAAGGCGTCGGTGAGGCTGAGGTTGAGCGTGAAGACGAGCGGAAAGACGATCATCAGGCCGACGAAGAGCACGGCCGGGGCGAGCATCGCCCACTTGAGCCGCCGGTTGGCCTGCTCGAAGGTCCGCTGCCGCCGCCCTGCCCCACGCGGCGTCGGACCCGGCTTGCCGGCGGTGGCGCCCCGGTCGGCTGCTGCGACCGCCTTGGTCCCCGTGGTCTCCGTGGTCCCGGTGGTCTCCGTGGCGGGCATCAGGACTCCTTGTGACGGTTGTCGCGTACGAGGAACTCGGCGAACTCCGCGTCCGCGTCGCGCACGACCGGCCGCACGGACTGGCCGAGGATGCCCGCGACCAGCGGGCGGCCGACGATGTCCCGGGCCCGGCCGACCTGGAGGACGCGCGGCCGGTCGTAGCCCACGCCGCGCTCCGCGTTGAGCCGCATGGCCTCGGCCAGCTCCGGCGGAAAGGCGGACAGCGTCTTCGGGTCGGCCCACACCGAGGAGCGGGCGCCGGGTATGCCGTCCTTCTGGAGCGCGGCCGACATCTCGGGACCGGCCGCCCACCGGATGAACTCCCAGGCCTCGTCGCGCAGTCGGGAGAAGGTGTTGATGCCGAGACTCCAGGACGGGATGTTGTGCGGCTTCGCCCCGGCCGGCCCGGCGGGGAAGGGCGCGAAGCCGACCCTTTCGCGTACCCGCGACACCTTCGGGTCGAGGAAGCTGCTGTAGATCGCGTCGGCGTCGACGAAGAAGGCGGCCTTGCCCTGCGCGAAGATGGGCATGGCCTGTTCGAGGCTCATGTTGGTCGCCCCGGGCGGCCCGGAGCCGGCGAGCAGCCGGCCGTAGAACTCGTAGGCGGCGACGGACTCCGGGCTGCCGATGCCGGACTTCCCGTCCACGACGAAGTCCCCGCCGTACGAGTAGAGGAAGCTCGACCACTGGGAGACCGCGCCGCTGCGCTGACCTCGGCCGACGTACCCGTAGAAGCCGTCCTTCCGCCGGGTCAGCTCCCGCGCGCCCTCCATCAGCGCCTCCAGGGTGCGCGGCGGCCCGCCCAGGTCCTCCACCAGGTCCTTGCGGTAGTAGAGGGCGGGACGCTCGGTCACCACCGGGACGCTCAGGACCTTCCCGGCCGTGACCGACGCCTGGCGCGGGGCCTCCTGGAAGTCGTCCCAGGCGAACCGGGCGTCGTCCGCGACCCGGTCGCTGAGGTCGGCGAGCCAGCCGTTGTGGCCGAACAGCAACTGCTCCTGGAGCGCGCGGACCATCATCACGTCCACATCGGTGCCCGACGCGTTCAGCTTCACGTTGTAGCTGCTGGCGAGCTGGTCGGCGGTGAGCAGCGTCATCGAGACCCGCCGCCCGATCCGCTCCTCGAATTCCGCGGTGCGGCGCTTGATCGCCTGGGACCAGACGTGGTTGATCGCCATGATCCGCAACGGTGCGTCGGCCGAGGGCTTGGCGCCCCCGCCCGAACAGGCGCTCAGCGCGCCCGCCCCGGCGGCCGCCGCGGCCCCCGCGGCGAGCCTGCCGAAGGCACGCCGGCTCAGGGGCTGGCTGCTCGTGGACATCCTCGTCCTCGTTTCTCTGCGGTACGTACGGGTCGCGGACGAGCCCTGCCGACCCCGGCGGGACCGAGCTGGTCCGACCTGGTCCAACTGGTAGGACCAGTTGGTCTACGCGGGACCGTAACAGCAGGGAAACCTCCCGGACCAGACCCTGAAGCCAAGATTCCACGGACCGGACGGACGAATTCCGCTCAGGGCGGGGTGGGACGGGACGGGGAGCTACCGCCCCGGAGGCGTCCGGCGGCCCTCGGCCTGGTCCAGCAGCGTCTCGATGTGGTTGCGCGCCATCGTGTCGACCTGGACGTCGAGATCGGCCCCGTACGTCCGCAGGCCCAGCATCAGGTGCTCCCGCATCCGCGCGCACGCGAGGTCCACGTCCCGCGCCTCGACCGCCTCGAAGATCTCCGGGTGGTGCGGTACGCCGGGCTCGCCGATCGACGGGTCGGAGTTCGAGCGGAGCATCATCTCGAACATCATCCCGCTGATCGAGGAGAGCATGATCCGCAGCACCGGGTTCTTGCTGGCCACGGCGATGGCGTCGTGGAACTCCATGTCCGCCTGGGCCTTGACCACGACATCGGTCGCCGGCTCCAGGGCGTCCCGGGCGGCCCGCATCGCCGTGATGTCCGCGTCCGTGGCCCGCTCGGTCGCCAGCCGGACCATCTCGACCTCCAGCGGGATCCGCGCCTCGATCAGCTGCCGGACGGTGGGCCGCCCCGCCCGGTACAGCGCGTCGTACCCCCGGGCCTGACCCGAGGACTGCTCCTGGACGAAGGAACCACGCCCCGGGGCGACTTCGATCAGATGCTGGGCCTCCAGCCGCCGCAGCACCTCGCGCACGACGTTCCTGCTGGCCCCGAACTGGGCGGCGAGCTCCCGCTCGGAGGGGAGCTTCGTCCCGACGGCGATCCGGCCGGAGCGGATGTCGTGCTCCAGCTCACGGGCGATGCGCTCCGTCAGGAGCCCGCGCCGGGCGGGGTCCGCGGCCGGACCCGGCCGCGCGGACCCCGACGGGGAGGAGGGGGCGGACTGCTGCATGATCGCAGCGTACAGGCCGGTCGGGCCCCGCACCCGGCCCCCCGGGGCGGGGCCGACGGCGACGGCTGCCTTCATGTCCTGGCCCGCCCTGGGATCGGTCGGGGGCGAGGACCTCCCGTACGTGCGCGAGGACATCGCTTGGCCCCGGTCTCGAAGGTGACGAACGGGGGGACCTCCCGTACGTGCGCGCGAGGACATCGCCCGGGCCATCGGCGAGTACGAGTACGTGGTCATGATGGCCAGGCCCGACCAGCAGAAGGCTGCCCGGCGGCGCTGTGGCTCGCAGGTCGAGGTCATCCCTCTCGCGGTGGACGACATGTGGGCCCGTGACACCGTCCCGGTCCTCGTCGAGCGGAGAGACAAGGTCGTCGGGGTCGATGTCCACTTCAACGGCCGGGGCGACAAACAGGAACACACGAACGACGCCCGCGTCGGCCGCGCCCTCCTGTCGGAGTACGGCGTACCGCGGGTGGAGGCCCCCCTCATCGCCGAAGGCGGCTCCTTCGAGACCGACGGCGAGGGGACCTTGCTGATCACCGAGAGCTCGATCGTCAACGAGAACCGCAATCCGGTGCCGGAGGAGAGGGCGGCGCAGGTCCTCGGCCTCGTGGCGGGCGAGCGGGCGCAGGGCCGATGGCTACGGGAGACCGGGCCGTGGACGCCGAGCCTCGCCGCCATGGCACAGCTCGGAGCCTCGCACGACCGCACTCCGGTTTTCGACGTCGAGCCTCACCCGCGCCCGGGGTTCGGCGACGGCGAGGCCGACTGCAGCGAGCTCCACGAGCTCGCTGACGAAGCTCTCGGTCCCGTCGGCTTACGAGCTGGCGCGCGGACCGGGCTCGCGCTGGTTGGCCCGGGCCACCACGCGGTCGTTGCGCGCGCTGCCCCAGGCTCGGACGAGCCTCGCGATCGGGTTGTGCGGCACCCCGGCCTCGGCACCTTGGCGTAGCGGGCCTTCTCCCGACGCGGACGGCAGGAGCCGGGCGGCGAGGCCGCTGAGCCGGGTCGTCAGCCCGGGCGCCACACCGTGCGCGAGCTGGGCCGCCTTGGCGGGCGCGGTGAGCACCAGGCGGGCGCGCCGCTGGATGACCGCGTCGACGATCCTGCGGGCGGCCCGCTCGGCGTCCATCGACAGCAGCGGTGTGCCCGCAGCGGTGCTGAACCAGCCGAACTCGGCGTCCACGTCTCCGCCGAACTCGGCCTGTCGGTGCGATCCGGTCCGCATCAGGCCCGGGTGGACGGCGGTGACGCTCACGCCGGATGCCGCCGCCTCGGCGTGCAGCCCCTCGGCGAGCGCCCCGACCGCGGCCTTGGCGCACGAGTAGGGCAACAGGTGCGGAACACCGAGCAGACCACCGACCGATCCGATGAGCCCGAGCCGCCCACGCGTCTCCTTGAGGTACGGAAGCGCTTCCAGCGAGGTGTGCAGAGCGCCGTAGAACATCGTGTCCATGGCGTCACCGAACTCCGCCGCGCCCACCGTCTCGACGGGCGCGACCTGGATGACCCCGGCGTTGGCGATCACGAGGTCGAGGCCGTCACGCTCGTGGACCTCGCGCACCAGGGCACGCACGGCAACGCGGTCGCGCACGTCGCAGACGGCGGTGCGCACGGGCGCCCCGGTGTCCTCCCGCAGTTGTGCCGCCGCCCGCTCCAGTTCACCGGCATCGCGGGCGGCGATGGTCACGATGCACCCGCGCTCCACCAGTTGTCGGGCCATGAACAGCCCGAGGCCCCGGGAGCCGCCGGTAACCAGGGCGCCTGGGCTTTTGGTCCTGTGGGAGAGACGGGTGCGGTTGGTCATCTGATCGCCCTTCTGCAGGTGCACTCGACGGGCGCGGGTCTACGCCTGGAGCGGATATGCCCCGAGTGCCCGCGAGCCGTCGGCTGTAACGACCCGCTTCGCCGCCCTCGAACGAGACCTCACGGAACGGACCGTGCCTGTTGTGGCTCGGTTGGGCCGGCGTGAGTCCGGTAGCAGAGGTGTCCGTGTTCGGGAGCGCCGCGATTCCCCTCGGCCCTCATCCTTCTTATCATCGACTCGATCGCCGGTATCGGCGCTCTGTGGACCATCGGAACCATGCTGGTGGCCGTGGCCGTGGCCGTGGCCGTGGCCGTGGCCGTGGCCGGGGGCGGAGGCGCGGGCTTGGGGGGCTCTCTCGACGCGGCAGAAGGGCAACTCGACGCGGACGATCGCTTGCTCCGGCGCCTCGGCGTTCCTGTGTCAGTCGAGGACGGTGGCGGCGGGCGGGTTCCAGCGGCGGGCGCGGGGCGACGCGGAGGAGACGCCGTACGCCTCCTTGAGCTGTTCGGGGATGGCGTAGTGCATCACGCGTCCACGGGTGAGTGAGGACAGTTCCAGGAGGGTGGTCAGGTGGCCAAGGCGGTCCAGTGCTCGGGCACCCAGCGGGGAGCGGTCCTCGATCGTCTCCAGGACACCGAGGAGATGAGGTACGGCCTTGACGACGGTGTCCCATGACGTGCGGGGCACCTGGAGCCAGTCGGCGCAGGTGTCGCCGGTGAGGTGACGGATGAGCGCGGAGACGATGGGGTCGAAGAAGGTCCCGGGTACGACCTCCTCATAGAGCTCGATGAGCTGCCGGGTGAGCAGCGCGCCCTCCTCGGAGGGGCCCATGTGCCGGATCATGTACAGATCGAGGAACGCGCGGGCGTCGTCCAGGGTATGGGGGACGGCTTCCTGGCTGACGCCCAGCATCGCGCCGACCACGCGCCAGGCGTAGTAGTAGGCCTCCGCGCCTTCCTCGGACATGTGGATGCCGAGGCGGTGCAGGCTGTCGAGGACGAGGAGCGAGAAGAACATCTGCCCGCCGATCATGTCCTCCTGGCAGATCGGCGCCCCCAGCGCGTCGGTGTCCCAGCGGTTCTCGCGTTGGAGGTGATGGCGGATGGACGCGTGCAGGAGGCGGACCTTCTGGGCGGCGGGGACGAAGCGGCCCCCGGCCTCGAAGGCGTCGGGTTGCATCAGGTAGACGGTGAACTGGCCGGTCTCCGCCATCCGTTTGGAGGGGTACTTCAGTCCGTGGGTGGCCGATAGCAGCTTCGCCACGTGCGGGACCACGTAGCAGGCCGGCATGGAGGCGAACGACAGGGCTGTGGAGATGTGCACGTTGTTGTCGATGAAGAACAGCCGGGCCTTCTCCATCACCCCCCAGTCGACCCAGTCCGGCGGGGTGCTCGTGGCCTGGAGGTATTCCCGGGCGACACCGGGCAGTCCGTCCGGAAGAGGCGCGCCGGCGGTGGAGACATAGCGCATCAGGGTGTTGAACTTGCCCACTTCGCCCCGTTCGAAGAGCGCCGCGACGGTGGCGTCGGCCAGCTCGTCACCGCCTTGGCGCAGAACGTTCATCGAGGCTTCGGTGTAGTTCATGACGTAGTTCCTTGTCTTCGGGGGGTGAGCGGCGGGCGGGGATCAGGACAGGCGGACGGTCGCCGAGTTCGCCAGCGCACCCAGGGCATCGGCCGCATAAACCGGCATGTCCAGGTCACGGAGGGCGCCCAGGGCTTCCTCGACCCGCGCCGTGATCATGTCTTCGACGAGAGCGGGGGTTCTCAGCCGCCACATCACTTCGCGGACAGCGTCCAGCCCGGCCTCGTCGAGGGAGCGCCGGCCCAAGAGGTTCCGGAGTCGTGACCGGTCGTCGTCACCGGCGATGCGCCAGGTCTCCGCCAGCAGCGCCGTCGGCCGTTGCCCGCACAGGTCGTCCGCGTTGGCCTTACCGGTGCGCTCGGGGTCTCCGAACAGCCCCAGCAGGTCGTCCCTGAGCTGAAACGCCTCGCCCAGTGGCAAACCGAAGGCGGAGTAGCCCTCGCGCAGCCGCCTGCTGGCTCCGGCCAGCGCTCCACCGATCAACAAGGGCTGCTCAACGGTGTACTTCGCGGTCTTGTACCGGACCACCTGCAGCGAGGCTTCCGTGTCCGGTTCAGCCCCGGTACGCAGGATTTCCAGGCACTCGCCCGCGATCAGCTCCCGGCCCAGGACCGACCACAGCGGGCGGGCCCGGCCCAGATAGGCGGCAGGCAGACCGCTGGTGGCGAACAGCTGCCCGGCCAGCCCCATCAGCAGGTCCCCGATCAGCATCGCCAGCGACCTGGCGGCGGCTGCGGAACGAGGGCGGCGACGCACGACCCCGCGCAGAGCGACATGCGCGGTGGGGCGGCCGTGCCGCAGAGCGCTGTCATCAATGAGGTCGTCATGCACGACCGCGGCGGCATGGATCAGCTCCAGGGACGCAGCCGCCCGCAGCAGCGCGGAGCTGTCCGGCTGCCCCGCCGCCCGCCAGCCCCAGTAACAGAACGCGGCCCGCAACCGTTTGCCGTCCGCGACGGCCGCTTCCACCTGGGCCGCCACCGGAGCGAGGGAGGGATCGATCTCCGCGAACAGGTCGGCTTCTCGCGCGACGAACGGATGCAGTATCTCGTCGACCCGGGCCTTGAACGCGGCAGCGTCCCACCGGTCAGACATCTTCGGCGGCCCGCCGCGCGACCGCATGCCGGGCCAAGAGCTCCAGATAGGCAGGGGGCGGAGTCACATACCGGTCAAGCACCAAGCGCCCGCGCGCCATCAGTTCATGCTCAGCCTCCGCCGCCAGCTCGGCAGCATCCGAGCGGCGCAGCAGCCCCCGCACCGCGCCGAGTACCGAACCGATCGCGCTCACGGCCAGATCGGATGCCCCCGCCACGAGCAGGACCGCCCGCTCGTCGAAGGATTCGCCACGGCCTGCTTCGTGCGTCATACCGCTCCCCGCCCCCCTGCGTCCGAGGCGCAGGTCACGCCCCCTGTCTCCAGGATCGCGACGCACCGGGCACCAGAGGGGGCGAAACCACGATCGAGTGAACGATGCGCTCCGATGTGCGAGCGGAGGCGGACCGGCTGCCGGCCGGGGGCGCGGCCCACTACGGGTACAAGCGGGCTCGTCGTTGCATGGGTTGAGCTGGGAGTACGCAACCGCTCGCGCAGGCGTTGATCCGCTTGTCCATGGACGCCCGCACCGCCGTGGGCCGAGGCCGACGCGGCGGGACGGTGGCCATGAGGGATCAGCACGACCGCCAATCTGCCGGTCACGGTCCTCAGTTCGACGCGGAGATGGTCCGCCGGCGTGCCATTGCAGGTGGGCACCCTGAGGGCGAGGAGCCATACGTCGAACCTCGCGAAACGAGAGCACGGAGCGGGGAACGCCGCCCGGAAAAGTGAGCACATCTCGCCGTGGGACGGGTACGGACGCGGCTGGCGGGTAGCCGGGCGACAGCCGCACATATCCGGATGCGGAGGTTCCGTCGCGGCGGTCCGCCTTCACGTGCCGGTTCCGACAGGGAAGAGCTAGGTGACCTCATCATGAGCCCAGCAGGACGGCAAGCTCCCAGCACCAGCGATGAGCCGGTGGGCGTGCTGGTCTCGCGTGCCTCGCAGCAGATCTCGGAACTGGTCCGCGAGGAAATGCAGCTGGCACGTACGGAGATGACGCAGAAGGGCAAGCGCTTCGGTAGGGGTGGAGGCCTGTTCGGCGCTGCGGGAATCATCGGGATCCTGGCGGCCCAGGCTCTGGTGGCGACCTGCATTGCCGCACTCGCCCTGGCCCTGCCCCTGTGGGCGGCGGCCCTCATCGTCACGGTAGTGCTGGCCGCAGCGGCCGGAGGGGCCGCCCTTGCGGGGAAGAAGCAGATCGCCCGGGCCGGAACCCCGGCCCCGGAGCAGACCATCGACAGCGTCAAGGCCGATGTGGCCGAGGTCAAGGAGAGGGCCCACCGATGAACGACGAGTCAGAGAACGCGATGGGTTCGCCCACCCCCGAGGAACTGCGTGAGCAGGTCGAGCGGACGCGCGACGAGCTCGGTCAGACCGTCGAGGCGTTGGCGGGCAAGGCCGACGTCAAGGCGCAGACGAAGGAGAAGGCCGCGGCGGTGAAGGAACAGGCCGTATCGGCCACCGCCCGGATCCGCGAGAGGACGGCTCAGGCCGCACAGGCGGTGAAGGACAGGGCTCCGGACTCCGTACAGGAGAAGTCGGCGCAGGCCGCCACGCAGGTGCGCGAAAGTGCGGCCCGGGCGGGGCGGTTCACGGCGGACCGTACCCCCGACCCGCTGCTGGAGAAGGCGGGCCGGGCCGCGAAGGTCGCCCGCGCCAACCGCGCCCCGCTCCTCGCGGGCGGCGCGCTGCTGGTCGCCTTCCTGCTGATACGCCGCAAGGGGGGACGCGACAAGTGAAGTCGAAGCCGAAGTCGTACAAGATCGCCTACAAGCCGATGGGGTTCGCCCTCGGAGCGGTCAGCGGCTTGATCGCGAGCGCCGCGTTCAAACAGACGTGGAAGCTGATCGAAGGCGAGGGCGACGCCCCCGACGCCCTCGACGAGGACCGCCCATGGCGGCAGATCCTCCTCGCCGCCGCCGTGCAGGGCGCGATCTACGCTGTGGTCAAGGCCACCGTCGAACGCTCGGGCGCCCAGGCGACCCGGCGCGTCACGGGCACCTGGCCGGCCTGACCCGCGGCGGCCCGGCCGGCACCACCGCGGCTGCGATCAGTCACCCTCACATCGGCCGGTTCCGGCGCCGCTTGGGGCAATCTGGAGCGGGAACTCGCCCCGGTGCCGGGCTTCGCAAAGGCCTGGTAGATGGTGTGGGCGCTGGGCGGCCGTTGCGCCGCGCGGCGCCCCACGGGGGCCTCCCGTCGGGCCGGTGTCCTCAGGTGCGGGGGTGGCCCGGCGGCGGCGTTTCGGCTTCGCGGCTCGGGCGGGTCTGACCCCGACAGGACGCGGCGCAGCTCGGTGCTGATCCGGCGCATCCGCAGGGAGGCGTTCTCCGTGATTCTCCCCGGGTACGTATTGATCATGTAGCGGCCGCGGCAGGCGAGGAACGTCTTGCCCTTCCTCATGGTCGGGGACGGGCCGCAACAGGCTGGGCGATCAGCAGGGCCAGGTCGCCGGCGCCGACGTCCGGGCGCATGTCGCCGTCGGACTGGGCGCGGACGACGAGTCGGTCGAGGATCTGGCGTAGCCGGCGGTTCTCGGGGTCCTTCTGGAGCTCGGCCCAGGCGCCGGCGAACCAGACGGACAGCCGTGGCCAACCGCAGTTCAGCTCCAGCCTGATGGGGCGGGCGGTCTGCGCTCACGGCACCGCCCCGAGCAGTGTCATGCCAGGTCGTCGGGGGTGAGGTCGGGGCGTAGCCGGTGCCAGGAGGGGTGGCGCAGGCGTCCGGCGCGGGTGCGGGAGGTGTAGCGGACCTCTCCGACGAGCCGAGGGAGAGCCCACCGGGCCCCGGCCACCGGCGGGGCCTGCGCGAAGGGGCAGGCGTCGATGGTCGCGACGTGAAGGAGGCCGGCGAGGCGGGTGCGTTCGGCCTCGCTCCAGCCGCTGCCGACGCTGCCCGCGTAGTGGAGGAGTCCATCGCGCCGCTCGCCGACCAGAACCGCCCCGGGCAGACCTGCCAGCCGTCCGCGCCCGGGTACCCACCCGCCGATCACGACGTCGGCGATGCGGTGGACCTTGATCTTCACCCAGGTCTTCGACCGTGTCCCGGGCTCGTACCGGGAGGTGAGCCGCTTCGCGATCAACCCCTCCAGCCCGGCGTCCCGGGCCATTTCCCATGCCTCGGCGCCGTGCCCGGTGATCGCCGCGGGTGTCGACCAGGCGGGCCCGGCCAGCCCGAGACCTGTCAGCAGTTTCCGTCGCTCCGCGTAAGGCAGGCCGGTCAGGAGCCGGCCGTCGAGGTGCACGACGTCGAAGAGCATCAGGTGCGCGGGCACCCGGGCCGCCATGCGCGCCACCTTCGCAGGGGAGCCGGCGAGGCCCATCCTCTGCTGGAGGCGCTCGAAGTCGCTGCGGCCGTGACCGTCGAGTGCCACGACCTCGCCGTCCAGCACGGCGCTCCGCGATCCGAGGGCGTCGGCGAGGGGGAGGAGTTCGGGGTAGGCGGCGGTGATGTCCGTACCTGAACGCGCGCGCATGAGGATGGTTCCGTCGCCCGGCAGGTAGACCATGGCCCGCTGGCCGTCCTGCTTCACCTCGAACGCCCACCGGTCCGCCACGCCGGTTGGTGGCAGGGGGCCGGGTGTGGCGAGCATCGGCTCGATCCTCGGCAGGACGGGAGGAGGGTCAGGAGGCACTGCGCTTCTTGGCGGCCGTCTTCTTCGCAGGCTTCTTTGACGCCGTGGATTTCTTCGAGGCGGCCGTCTTCTTCGCCGACGCCTTCCGGGTGGTCTTCTTCGACGTCCGCATCTCGTGCACGGTGGCGTCCTTACCGTCGTCGCTGCGGGATTCCTTCGCGGCCTTGACGGAGGCGTTCAGGGCGGCCATCAGGTCCACGACCTCGCCCTTCTCTTCCTGCCCGCCCTCGGCCGGGGCGGGAAACGGCTTACCCTTCGCCTTCGCCACGATGATGTTCTCCAGGGCCTCGCGGTATTCGTCGTGGAAGCCGGCCAGGTCCTCGATCGTCATCCGCTCGGCCAGCTGCAGGGCCTGCTCGATCTCCTCCTCGGCGACCTCGACCTCGCGCGGGGCCAGCTCCTGCGGGTTGCGGACCTCGTCGGGCCACTTCATGGAGTGCAGCACGATCGCGCCCTCCCTGATCCGCAGCAGGCCCAGGCGCTCACGGCCGTGCCACGCGAACTTGGCCACCGCGACCTTCGAGGACCGCTCCAGAGCCTTGCGCAGCAGGGTGTAGGGCTTGGCGGCGACCTGCCCGTCGGCGGCCAGGTAATAGGAGTCGCTGATGCGGACCGGGTCGATCGTGCCGGCGTCGACGAACGCGGCGATCTCGATCGCCTTCGCCGTCGGCAGCGGCATCTGCTCCAGTTCCTCGTCCGTCACCGGAACGGTCTGGTCCTTCGCGATCTCGTAACCCTTGCCGATCTCGTCCTGGGACACGACCTCGCCGTCGATCTCGCAGACCTTCCGCGTCCGCACCCGGCCCATGTCCGCGAGGTGCACCCGATGAAAGTGCACGTCATGGTCCTCGGTCGCGGACACGATCTTCACCGGGATCGTGACCAGCCCGAAACTGATCGCACCAGCCCACAGCGGTCGCGGCACTTCTTCCACCTCCAGGGCCCTTGCACCGCCGCTCGGCGAGGGAGGGCCGGGAACGCCCGGTCGGAAGCCCCCGGGCTGCTACGTCGTACTCCTGATCCTCACGCGGGGCAGCGGAGCCCGCATCTCCACCCAGCGCCGACAGCTGGTGAACGGCCCGTGCCCCCGCGCCCGGATGAGAGGCCGGACAGCGCTGCCACATAGCGGACAAGGGGCGTGCCTGGACGCTGCTCGCCCGAAACAGCGCCCCGGGCAAGGTGTGGCCGGTGCGGGTTGGTCGTGATGTCGGAGAGGTCGCTGGGGGTGTGGGTGGTTCGGGCAGGCTGAGTACGGCGAGGCGTGCGGCGCGCACGTGCGGCCGTGGGGCCGTCGCTGAGGATCTCCCGGCACGTGTTGGCGAGCGTGCAGAACGAACGGGTCGAGCACACGCGCGAACGCCGCCGCCAACGAGCGGAACAGGAACGAGCGGATCAGGAACGAGCGGAACAGGACTGGGCCCTGCTCAATGCCGGCATCACACACCACCCCACTGGCCCTGACATTCTTCCCCGGCCGGGTGAGCACAGGGCACTGGCTCTGTTCACGACTCGTGAACAGAGCGAAGGTCGAGCGTCCTGGCGTGGGGTCTGATACGGGGGCAAGTGTCCGGCTGGTTGGATCGGGGAAAACGGAGCCCCCCGAGGGCTATGACGGGATGGTCATGAACTGGCAGCACTTCGCCCAGCAGATAGCGGCGATGGCACGCGATCTTCTGGAACAGGACTCGGTGGCCGGGACGCTGGATCGGATCGCGGCGTCCGCGATGGAACTGGTCGAGGGCTGCGACGCTGCCGGGGTCATGATCATGCGGGGCGACCAGGTGCAGACCCTTGCGGCGACTGGGCAGATGGTCGACGAGAGCGACCGGTTGCAGGAGCGCCTGCGGGAGGGGCCGTGTTTCGACGCGGCCCGTCGCCGGGACGGGGAGCGGTTCTACCGCATCGCCGATATGACCGCCCTGCACCAGCGGTGGCCCGCGTTCGCCGCTCCAGCCGCCGAACTGGGGGTCGGCAGCATGATGGGCATCCTGATGTTCACCGACGAGGAGAACCTCGGCGCCCTGAACCTGTACTCCCGGCTCCCGGGACGGTTCACCGAGACCAGCGAGACGGCCGCGTGGGTGCTCGCCTCCCACGCCGCCGTGGCCCTGTCCAGTGCACGCAACCACGCCCAGCTCACCGAGGCCGTCGCGACCCGGCATGTGATCGGCGAGGCCATGGGCATCCTCATGGCCCGCCACCACATCCCCGAGAACGAAGCCTTCAACGCGCTGCGCCGCTACTCGCAGGACCACAACGTCAAGCTCCGCGAAGTCGCCCGCCAGGTCACCGAACTCGGAACCTTTCCCCGCGCGAAGTAGCCCCCCGGGGGGCGGCTCCCATCGGCACGTGACCGAACCGGGGGAGCCTTGGCCGGCCCGGCCCCCTGGGGAACGTCGCCGTTCCGGCCTGTCCCCCGGAGTTCCCCGGTACTGCCTGGGTGACACACCCACCGGGCGGAGTCGGTGCGGACGGGGCTCCCTGGCGGTCGACTGGCCCTAAAAATCGAACGTAGGTTCTAATGAATGGATGGACCCATTCCCTTACCCCGACGACCTGATCCACGCCCAGCGGGAGTGGCACGCCGCCTACCGCGCCCTCGCCGTACCGCGCCCGCGCCATGCCACCGAGCTGCGCCGCCGCCTGCTCCATCTGTCGGTCAGGATTCACTGGCATCCGTTCTGGTCCACCCCGGCCGGCTGGACGCCCGCGGCCCGGGTGGAGCTCCGTCGGCTGACCCTGGAGGACCGGCAGGGGGACGCGGCCTGACCGATGCGTGATGTGCCGCCTGAGCTGGAGCGTCTGCGGGCGCTGGATACGTGGCTCGCGCGGCCCCCGTACCGGTCCGCGAGTAGATCGCCGCCATCCAGCGCCAGGCGGCCACGCAGGGGCCGGCCCCTGACGCCCCGTTCGGCAAGGCTCTTGTGCTGGGTGACGACAGAGGTCAGGCCGCCTGGTCGTAGGCAGGACCGTTCTCGGGAGGCGAGGTGTCGGTGTCGTCGGTCTGCGCGATCTGGTGGAGGCGGAGCTTCTGTGCGGTGCGCAGGATGGCCCAGGTCGCGAGCAAGGTGCCGGTCATTGCCCAGGAGTCCTGTCCCATGATCCCCCGCGTTTCGTCGTGTGCTTCTTTGCCCGACCTCGACTCTTCATGTGTCGAACGCGAGGGGCGGCCCGCGCAGGGCGACGTCCCGGCGCCGTGCCGGACGGCGTGGGGATCGGGCGGGGAGAGGGCGGGGGCGCGGGCCGAGGCGGGCGCTTCGTCCTTCCCGGCTCGGAAAGCCGCGCGCGACGCGGCTGCGACCGCGCTGGGGTGACGGTGATCACGGATACCCGCGGGGGAGAGCTGCGTAGGCTCGCGGTGTTGTTGTGGTGGGGCTCGGGGGCGGCGAGCGGGCCCTCCCGGGGCACCTGGCGAAGCGTCAGGAAGTCAGGAAGTCAGCAAACGGTCAGCATGCGTCCCGGACGTGTCCCGGCTTGCTGACCTGCGACCTGCAGTGCGGCGCCTGAGCATGATTCTTGGGCCGGAACGGATGGTGCACGACACATGGCCCGACAGCTCGCCCGCGGTATGGGGTCCTTCTTAGACCGTGTCCTACATGGTCAGTTTGAGGAATCGTTTGTAGCAGCAGAGAGCGGCTGCCAGTCCGAGAAAGGCCAGGTAGTTGCCTGGTTTTTGCTCGTAGCGGTGGTTGAGTCTGCGGTAGCCGGTCAGCCAGGACATGGTGCGCTCGATGACCCATCTGCGGCGGCCGAGCCGCTCGCTGGATTCG
>NZ_JBHXJG010000027.1:0-45451 GCF_042723425.1 Streptomyces sp. NPDC058375
CCGCAGGACCGGGCGGCCTCGCGGCGTTCAGCTGTCCGGCCGGTCGGCGGGCGGGCCCACCGCGGTCTTCGCCCGGGGCTCGGCCGGCGCGTCCGCGGCCTCCGGCGGTGGCTCGGGCCGCCGCCGGCCCCGGAGCATCCTGGTCATCGGCACCTCCACCCACCGGTACAGGGCCCAGGCCGCCAGCCCCGCGGCGGCCGCGTAGAGGACGAGGAAGCCGACCGTCGCCCAGAGGGGCAGCGCCTGGGTCGGCCGCGAGATCAGCCCGAGGTCGAACAGCCACGGTTTGATCCGGCCGAGGGTGTTCAGCACGAAGATCATGTGCACCGCGTAGAAGCAGAAGGAGATCTTCCCGAGGAACACCATCAGCGGCCCGCGGAACGGCGTCCACTTCCCGGCCCGGTCCGCGTTCGCCAAGGCGGCGATCAGCAGGGCGATGGGGACGAGCATCCCGGCGGCCCGCTGGAGCGGCGGCGGCAGCTCCCGGTTCAGCAGGAAGCCCACCGCGCAGATCGCCATCGCCACCCGGAGGCCGGGCCCCCGCCAGTCCCCCCGGCGCACGAGCAGCGCGACGATCATCCCGATGACGAACTCGGTGAGCCGCATCAGGGGGAAGACCTCGGTGAACCAGAGCATGAACTGGCTGTCGTACCCCTCCAGCGGCACGACCGGCGCCGGCTCGGGCGTCCGCAGCGCGAAGACCCGGTCGGCCAGCGTCGGCCCCACGAAGGTCAGCACCACGCAGACGACGGCCGTGACGCGCAGGGTGCGGGTGGTCGCCCGCACCATCGCCACCAGCAGCGCCGGGAAGCACAGATAGAAGAACGCCTCACAGCTCAGGGACCACATGACCGGGTTGAGCCCGAAGACGTAGGACTGGTCCGGGATCCATGACTGGACCAGGAAGGTGTGCGCCAGGACGGTCCGCCAACTGGGCCAGATCTCGGCGGAGATGAAGGTCAGCAGCACCGCCAGGACCGAGCCCGCGACGTACACCGGGAAGATCTTCGCGAACCGGTGCCGCCAGAACAGCCGCGCCCGGCGGTCCGTCGGGGTGGACCAGGTCAGCACGAACCCGCTCAGGACGAAGAAGAAGGAGACCCCGATGAATCCGGTGCCGAAGACGCTGTTCATGTCGCGGTCGACCCCGGAGGGCTCCCGCGCTCCGACCTCCGTACCCAACTGCAGTGCGGTGAAGTGGAGTCCGAAGACCAGGAGCGCGGCGATCCAGCGCAGACCGGTGAGGGAGGGGAGCATCCCCCGCCCGGGGGACTCGGTGCGTAATTCGCTGTTCATGCCGTTGGTCCTTTCGTGAACCGCGATGGGCGGGACCGGGCCCCGGGCCCCGGGGCGGGGCCCGGCAGGGCGCGGACGGGGTACGCGCGGCAGCCTCGCGGTGCGGCGGCGTGCGGAAGCCGAGGAAGGCGAAGAAGAAAAAGAAGGAAGGAGAAGAAGGTGGGGGAGGGCGCGAGGCGGGCCGGCGCGATGAACGCGGTGCGGGCCGGGGCCGGGACCTGTCGTCCCCGAGGGGCCCTGCCGGCGAAGCGGGGACCGGTGCGACGATGCGCAGGCATCCCCAGGATGAATCGAATCTTCTTCACCGCAGGCCGACGTGTCAAGGACGGCCCGGACGGCGAGAAGGCCCTCCGGTGCGGAGGGCCTCACGGTGGTGCGGTCGGTGCGCCCCCGGCAGGACTCGAACCTGCGGCCAAGCGCTTAGAAGGCGCCTGCTCTATCCACTGAGCTACGGGGGCCGGGAGTCCTGATCGGTGGTTCCGTGGCCGTGCCGGGACAAGGATAGGGCTCCGATCCCCTGGACCCGGTTGCTTCACCTGCGTGGCACGATGTGGAGGTTCGGTGAAGCGAACCGATAATCGCAGGTAGGTGCGAATCCCGCAGCGCTTTTCGCCCGCCCCGCGCCGGGTGTTGTGCACTCGTTATGCCCCCGCCCCACTCGTCCCCTCTGTCCTGACTCTGTCCAGAGGGTGGAACCGCCGCGCAGAGGGGTCTATACGCTTCAAAAAGGCTTCAAAATTGGGCATTCTTCGCATGTGGTGACCATGGACGTACGGCCTCAGCTCATCGACGCACTTTCCGCCCTGCGCGACCGTGTCGCCGCCGTGCGTCTTCCACTGCCCCTGCCGGGGGCAGAACGCGCCCGGCAGACCAGGGTCGAACTCCTCGCCCAGCTCGACGACTACCTCCTGCCGCGCCTCAAGGACCCCGAGGCGCCGCTGCTCGCCGTGATCGGCGGATCCACCGGGACCGGGAAGTCCACCCTGGTCAACTCGCTGGTGGGGTGCCGGGTCAGCCAGGCCGGGGTGCTGCGGCCCACCACCCGGACCCCGGTGCTGGTCTGCCACCCGGACGACCACCACTGGTTCGCCGGGGTACGGGTGCTGCCGCAGCTCACCCGGATCTGGCTGCCGCCGGGCCAGACGCCCGACCCGGACGGTCTTGACGACCTGGCCGCCCGGGGGGAGGACGGGGACACCGCCCTGCGGGTGGAGACCGCGCTCAGCCTGCCCCGCGGGCTCGCGCTCCTGGACGCCCCCGACATCGACTCGCTCGTCGTCCGCAACCGCGTCCTGGCCGCCGAACTCATCTGCGCCGCCGACGTCTGGGTCATGGTCACCACCGCCTCCCGCTACGCCGACGCGGTGCCCTGGCACCTGCTGCGCACCGCGAAGGAGTACGACGCCACCCTCGTCACCGTCCTCGACCGGGTGCCCCACCAGGTGATCGCCGAGGTCTCCCGGCAGTACGCGGCGCTGCTGACCCGGTCCGGACTCGGGGACGTACCCCGCTTCACCATCCCCGAACTGCCCGAGTCCACCGGCGGCGGCAGCGGACTGCTCCCCACCAGCGCCGTCGCCCCGCTGCGCGCCTGGCTCGCCCACCGGGCCCAGGACCCCGCCGCCCGGCAGCAGGCGGTGGGGCGCACCGCCTCCGGCGTCATCGAGTCGCTCAACGTACGGATGCCCGCCCTGGCCTCCGCCGTCGCCGCCCAGTACGCCGCCTCCGTACGGCTGACCGGGGCGGTCGACGAGGCGTACGGCAAGGAGGCCGCCCGGATCCGCCGCCGGCTGAAGAGCGGGGCGGTGCTCTCCGGGGACGCGCGGACCCGGTGGCGCGGCTATCCGCTCTACAGCACGCCCGAGGAACTCCTCGAAGCGCTCGTCGACAGCCTGGTGGCTCTGCTCCAGTGCTCCGTCTCCGCCGCCGACGAACAGATCCGCACCCAGTGGCGCCGCGAGCCCGCTGGGGCCCTGTTCAGGTTCGAGGACGCCGGACGGGAGGCGGGCGGCTGGGGGCCCGCCGAGGACGTCGAAGGGCGGATCGCCGTCGCCGTACGCCGGTGGCGCCGGGTCCTGGAGGAGCTGGCCGAGGAGGAGGTGCGCCAGCTCGACCGCAGCGTCGCGCCCGCCCCCGAGACCGTCGCCGCGCTCCTCGCGGCCGCCCTCCTCGGCGGGCGGCGCGCCCGTGCGGCGGGGGAGCAGCTCGCCGAACGCATCGGCGTCCAGGGTGCGCTGCGCCTCCGCGACAAGGGCGGTGAACTGCTCACCACCTACCTCCACCAGGTCCTCGGCAGCGAACGCGAACGCCGCCTCGCCCCGCTCGACGCGCTCGACGTCACCCCCGAACCCCAGGCCGAACTGATCGCCGCGCTTTCCGTACTGCAGAAGGAGAGGTGGCAGCGATGACTGCCGTCACGGACGAGGACCAGGGCAACGACAGCGGCACGGGGAAGACGGACGAGCGCGAGGCCGGGCGCTGGGACGACGGGCTCATCGCCCGGCGCGCGGCTGCCGCCGAGGCCCGCGAGGCCGGGGAGACCGAGCCCCGTACGCCCGCCGAGGACGACCCGGACCCGCAGGTCGAGGCGTACGCCCCCGCCGGCGGGCCGCTGCCCACCCGGCTCGATGCCCTGCGCGAACTCGTCGGGCTCTCCCGGGCCCGGCTCGACCGGGACACCCTCGCCGAGGCGGGACGCGTGCTGGACGAGGCCGCCGCCCGGCAGCGGCTCTCCTCGCGGCACACGGTCATCGCCGTCGCGGGAGCCACCGGCAGTGGGAAGTCGACCCTGTTCAACGCGCTCGCCGGGGCCCCGATCTCCGACACCGGGCTGCGCCGGCCCACCACCTCCCAGCCCATCGCGTGCAGCTGGACCGACGGGGCAGCCGGCCTGCTGGACCGCCTCGCCGTACCGGGGCGGCTGCGCCGCAGGCCCCACCCCGGGCCCGCCGCCTTCGACGAGGCGCTCCAGGGGCTCGTCCTGGTCGATCTGCCCGACCACGACTCGGCGGCCACCGAACACCGCACCCAGGTGGACCGGGTGCTGGCCCTGGTCGACGCGGTGATCTGGGTCGTCGACCCGGAGAAGTACGCGGACGCCGCCCTCCACGAGCGCTATCTGCGCCCCCTCGCCGGACACGCCGAGGTCACCTTCGTCGTCCTCAACCAGACCGACCGGCTGCCCGGCGAGGCGGCCGACCTCGTCCTCGACGACCTGCGCCGCCTCCTCGACGAGGACGGCATCGCCCTCGGCGAGCACGGCGAACCCGGCGCCACCGTCATGTCCCTGTCCGCGCTCACCGGCGACGGGGTGCCCGAACTCCGCGAGATGATCGGCCGGTTCGTCCAGGACCGCACCGCCGCCACCCGCCGCCTCTCCGCCGACGTCGACGCGGCGGCGGCACGGCTGCGCCGGGTGTACGTGGCCGAGGGACGGCCCGGTCTCGGCGAGCGGGCCCGCGACGAGTTCACCGACCGGCTGGCCGAGGCCGTCGGTGCGGTGGCCGCCGGACAGGCCGCCGAGCGGGAGTGGCGCAGGAACGCGAGCCGGGCCTGCGGGACGCCGTGGCTGCGGCTCTGGCGCTGGTACGAGAACCGGGGCCTGCCCGGCAGCCTGGACCGGCTGGGCCAGGCGCTCACCCCGCCCGAGGAAGAGCTGACGGCCCGGCAGCGGGTGGAGCAGGCGGTGCGGATCGTCGCGGACGCCGCCGCCGACGGACTGCCAGGACCCTGGGCGCAGGCGGTGCGCGAGGCCGCGTTCACCGGGGCGCAGGGGCTGCCCGAGGCGCTGGACGAACTGGCGGTCAGGGCCGGGGCGCCCGGCGCCTCCAAGCGGGGCGGCGGTACGGAGGAGGAGCGGAGCACGGGCGTCCCGGTCGTGGGCGCCCCGGTCGGTGGCCGGCCGGCCAAGCCGCCCCGGCCGAAGTGGTGGCCGGCCGCGGTGCTGGCCCAGGTGTCGATGACGCTCCTCCAGATCTTCGGCGGCCTGTGGCTGGTCGGCCAGATCATTGGCGTCCTGGAGCCTGGGCTCGTCACGCCCGCGCTCATCATGCTGGCCGGTGTCGTCGGCGGCCCGCTGGTGGAGTGGGCCTGCGCGGCGGCCATCCGGGGACCGGCCAGACGGTACGGGCAGGACGCCGAGCGGCGGCTGCGCGAGGCGGCGGCCGGGTGCGGCCGGGCCAGGGTCCTGGACCCGGTCGCGGCCGAGCTGGTGCGCTACCGGGAAGTGCGCGAGCGGTACGTGACGGTGACGGAGTTCTCCACAACCGGCCGGTAGTCCACAGGCCCCGACGCGATTCCTTTCCGACGCCCACCATGGAGTGCGTACGACACCGCCGTACGACGAGGTACGCGCGGCGCAAGGAAAGCGGGGGCGGGAAATGAACGAGACCTTGGTGACCCTGGTGGGTAACGCGGCGACCGCGGTGGACTTCCGGGAGACGGCCACCGGAGGAATGGCGCGATTCCGTTTCGCCGTCACTCCGCGCCGCTGGGACCGCGAGAAACAGCTCTGGGCCGACGGCCGCACCAGCTTCTACACCGTCTGGTCCTGGCGGACGCTCGCCGCGAATCTCGCCGGTTCCGTTTCGGTCGGGGAACCCCTGGTCGTGCACGGCCGGTTGAAGGTCCGCGAGGAGGAACAGGCCGGTCAGCGGCGGACGTTCGTCGATGTCGAGGCCCTCGCCGTCGGTCACGACCTGAGCCGGGGAACAGCCGCCTTCCGCCGAGCGGCGAGAACCGAACCGGTTCTGACGGAGCGTCCGGAGCGGATCACGGACGGCGACGCGGACCCCTCTCGAAGGGACCGGGAAGAAGCCGCCGAAATGGCAGCGGTGTCCTGAAAGGACTGTTCGCGGCCGTCGCCCCGGCGATAACGATTCCGATTCGGAATGGTTGGCGAAGGGCGGTACGGGGGACTCACCTCCGCCCGTTCTTTAGGATTCCCAGTGCTCACGGGTCACTTGGGTCTGCTGGCGAGGCATTCCCCCACAACGCGCACCACGCGCGAGGGCCTCGCCCGGAGGGGAATTCTGTGTTTTCTGCGTCTTCAGCGTCCGCCGCGCCGTCCGGCACCACAGGGGCGCCCCCCGGCCGCGGGATCCTCCGCCCGGTCGCCGCGCTGTTGGTCTCCGGTCTCGTCGCGGCGGCCGCGCTCGTCGGCGCCGGACCGGCGGCGGCCGACGACCCGGGCCGGCACCAGGGCGGCGCGGCCGCGGTGCTCGACGGACTGAAGACCTTCGACAGCGCCGTGCTCCGCGTCGCGGGGGAGGGCGGGGCGCCCGACCGCACCCAGGAACTGCCCGCCGGACTGTTCGAGATGACCGTGGACGGCGGCGGCAAGCTCAAGACCTACTGCATCGACCTCCACAACCCCACCCAGGACCAGGCGAAGTACCTGGAGACCCCCTGGGCCGAGACCTCGCTCGGCGGCAACCGGAACGCGGGGAAGATCCGCTGGATCCTCCAGCACTCCTACCCCCAGGTCGACGACCTGGCGGCGCTCGCCGAGGCGGCCGGCACCGGCCCGCTGACCGAGCGGACCGCCGCCGCCGGAACCCAGGTCGCCATCTGGCGCTACTCCGACAACGCCGACGTCACCGCGTCGGACAAGCAGGCGGAGAAGCTCGCCGACTGGCTGCAGCGCAGCGCGCGTCCGACGACGGAGCCCCGGGCCTCGCTGACCCTGGAGCCGGCCGCCGTCTCCGGCCGGGCCGGAGAGCGGCTCGGCCCCGTGACCGTCCGCACCGCCGCGGACCAGGTCTCGGTGTCGCCGCCGGTGGACGCGGCGGCCAGCGGCGTCCAGGTCACCGACAAGAAGGGCGCCCCCGTCACCGAAGCGGCGGACGGGGACCGGCTCTACTTCGCCGTGCCGAAGGACACCGCCGACGGCACCGCGTCCCTGGCGGTCCAGGCCACCACCTCGGTGCCGGTCGGCCGGGCCTTCGCCGGGACCGGCCGCACCCAGACCCAGATCCTGGCCGGTTCCAGCGAGTCCACCGTCTCCGCCCGGGCCACCGCCACCTGGGCCGAGACGGGCGCCGCCCCGGCGCTGACCGCGCGGAAGAACTGCGCGAAGGGCGGCGTGGACATCACGGCCGCCAACCGGGGCGACGAGCCGTTCACCTTCGAGCTGGCCGGCACGGAGCACACCGTCGCCGCCGGGGAGACCCGCACGGTGACCGTCCCCGTCGCCGAAGACCAGGCGTACGCCTTCACGATCACCGGGCCCGCCGGGTTCAGCCGCACCTTCTCCGGGACGCTGGACTGCGCCACCAGCGGCAGCGTCCTGGAGAAGGAGAGCCAGGAGGTGGGCGGCGCCGTCGGCAACGACATCGGCACGCAGAGCGCCCAGCAGGCCGCCCCGGCCACGACCGGCTCCGGCACGTCCGGCCTGGAGGGCGACCTCGCCGCCACGGGTGGCTCCAGCGCCACCCCGATGCTCGCCGCCGTCGCCATCGGACTGCTCGTCGTGGGCGGCGGCGCGGTCTTCCTGCTCCGCCGGAGGAAGCCGCACACCGACGGTGAGTGAGCGCCCGCGCGCATGAGGTGACCGGGGTTCCGGTGCCGGTGGGTGGACGGGTTTCCGTCCGGGGGCGGGTGTCAGGCAAGATGGGTGTATCTGCCCACACCTCTATTGCTGCCGGACGGTTTCTCTTGGCTGAGTACATCTACACCATGCGCAAGACGCGCAAAGCGCACGGCGACAAGGTGATTCTCGATGACGTCAACCTGAACTTCCTGCCCGGCGCGAAGATCGGTGTCGTGGGGCCCAACGGCGCCGGTAAGTCCACGGTGCTGAAGATCATGGCGGGCCTGGAGCAACCGTCCAACGGAGACGCGTTCCTGTCGCCCGGCTTCAGCGTCGGCATCCTCATGCAGGAGCCGAAGCTGGACGAGGAGAAGACCGTCCTGGAGAACGTCCAGGACGGCGCCGCCGAGATCATGGGCAAGCTCCACCGCTTCAACGAGGTCGCCGAGCTGATGGCGACCGACTACTCCGACGCGCTGATGGAGGAGATGGGCAAGCTCCAGGAGGACCTGGACCACGCGAACGCGTGGGACATGGACGCCCAGCTGGAGCAGGCCATGGACGCCCTGGGCTGCCCGCCCGGCGACTGGCCGGTCACCAACCTCTCCGGTGGCGAGAAGCGCCGCGTGGCGCTCTGCAAGCTCCTCATCGAGGCCCCGGACCTGCTCCTCCTCGACGAGCCCACCAACCACCTGGACGCCGAGTCGGTGAACTGGCTGGAGCAGCACCTCTCGAAGTACGCGGGTGCGGTCGTCGCCGTCACCCACGACCGGTACTTCCTCAACAACGTCGCCGAGTGGATCCTCGAACTCGACCGCGGCCGCGCCATCCCCTACGAGGGCAACTACTCCACCTACCTCGACAAGAAGGCCACCCGCCTCAAGGTCGAGGGCCGCAAGGACGAGAAGCGCCAGAAGCGCCTCAAGGAGGAGCTGGAGTGGGTGCGGTCGAACGCCAAGGGGCGCCAGACCAAGTCCAAGGCCCGTCTCGCCCGGTACGAGGAGATGGCGGCCGAGGCCGACAAGATGCGGAAGCTGGACTTCGAGGAGATCCAGATCCCGCCGGGCCCGCGGCTCGGTTCCATCGTCGTCGAGGTCGAGAACCTCTCGAAGGCCTTCGGCGACAAGGTCCTCATCGACGACCTGTCGTTCACGCTGCCCCGTAACGGCATCGTCGGCGTCATCGGTCCGAACGGCGCGGGCAAGACCACGCTGTTCAAGATGATCCAGGGTCTGGAGACCCCCGACAGCGGCTCGGTCAAGATCGGCGACACGGTCAAGATCTCCTACGTCGACCAGTCCCGCGCCAACATCGACCCGAAGAAGACCCTCTGGGCCGTCGTCTCGGACGAGCTGGACTACATCAACGTCGGCCAGGTCGAGATGCCGTCCCGCGCCTACGTCTCCGCGTTCGGCTTCAAGGGCCCCGACCAGCAGAAGCCGGCCGGCGTGCTCTCCGGTGGTGAGCGCAACCGCCTCAACCTGGCGCTGACGCTCAAGGAGGGCGGCAACCTGCTGCTCCTCGACGAGCCCACCAACGACCTGGACGTCGAGACGCTCTCCTCGCTGGAGAACGCGCTCCTGGAGTTCCCGGGCGCCGCTGTGGTCATCTCCCACGACCGCTGGTTCCTGGACCGGGTCGCCACGCACATCCTCGCCTACGAGGGTGACTCCAAGTGGTACTGGTTCGAGGGCAACTTCGAGTCGTACGAGAAGAACAAGATCGACCGCCTCGGGGCGGACGCGGCCCGCCCGCACCGTGCCACGTACAAGAAGCTCACGCGAGGCTGATCGTCTTGGCTCGTCACCTCTACAGCTGCCCCCTGCGCTGGTCGGACATGGATGCCTTCGGCCACGTCAACAACGTGGTCTTCCTCCGCTACCTGGAGGAGGCGCGCATCGACTTCATGTTCCGGCTGGCGCCCGGGGACGGTTCCCCGTCGTTCTCGGGCGGGTCCGTCGTGGCCCGTCACGAGATCGACTACGTACGGCCGTTGGTCCACCGGCACGAGCCGGTGACCGTCGAGTCGTGGGTCACGAAGATAGGCGCCGCGTCCCTGACGATCGCCTATGAGATCAAGGACGCCGACCAGGTGTACGTACGTGCCTCGACCGTCGTCGTGCCGTACGACCTGGCGGCGGAGCGACCCCGGCGGATCTCCGCCGAGGAGAAGCTCTTCCTCCAGCAGTACCTGGCAGAGGAGCCCGCCGCGGCATGACCGTGCCCGTGCAGTCGCTGCAGTTCGCCGACCCGAGGGAGGCGGCGGATCTCGCCGCCTTCCTCGGCCGGCTGCTCCACTACGACCGGGCCGCCGCGGTCCGGTTGCAGGCGGGCGGCGGCGACGCGCTGGCCGTGTTCGGCCGCCCGCCCTCCTTCGAGGTCCTCGCCATCCGCACCGCCCGCCTGGCCCGCCCCGAGACGCTCGACGTCACGGTGTCGGCCGGCGAGCTGCTGGAGACCCTGTCCCTCGACGTCTCCGGTGAGGCCGGAGAGGCCGGAGCGGGGGGTTCGCTGCCCGCGCCCGTCACCGGGCCGCCCTGGACCGGTGTCCTGCCGCCCCGGGGGCCCTGGCAGGAGCAGGCAGGGCTGCCCCGGCCCGACGCCCTGCGCACCGCACTCGACCTGGCCGTAGCCGAATTCCGCACGCGCGACGAGGCGCTGCCCGAAGAGCAGCGCACCCGCGCCGAGCGTGACCGGATCGGCCGCGAGATCTGGTCCCGGCCGGTCGGCACCACGGACCTGCCCCTGCGCGCCGTGCACGCCGCCCAGTCCCTCGGCTTCCTCCGCCCCGACCCGGACTTCCCCGTCTCGCTGCTCTCGGCCGGCGGCGCGGGCGGCTGGCTGCGGCTGCGGACGCCCTTCGGCTCGATCGCGCTGCGCCGCGACCCGGCCGGCGGCCTGGGCGGTCTCGGCCTCTCCGTCGGGCACGGCTGAGCGGTCGCTGGGCGCGGCTGAGCCGGCCGGACCCTTCGCGCCTCGGACTCGCCGGCCGCAGGCCCGTTCGGTCTGACCGCCGCTACTTCTCCGGTGCGCCCTCAGCCGGACCATCCTCAGCCGGACCATCCTCAGCCGGACAGTCCTCAGCCGGACCGTCCTCAGCCGGACCGTCCTCAGCCGGACCGTCCTCAGCCGGACCGTCCTCAGCCGGACCGTCCTCAGCCGGACCGTCCTCCGACGCCCCGTGCGTGTCCGGCCAGACGCCGATGTGGTCCTGCTCCAGCTCCAGCAGCACCCGGTGCTCCATGCCCAGCGCCTGCGTGTGGTCCGCGGGCAACTGGAGCCGCCCCGCCCGGTCGAGCATCGCGTACTCCCGGGCCACCTGCGACTCCTGGCCCGTCGTCGCGTCCACCTCCGTGCGGCGCAGCACCTCGGAGGACGTACGGCCGTCGCGGATGGCGACCGTACGCCGCACCTCGTTCGCCACCGCCTGGTCATGGGTGACGATCACGATCGAGGTGCCCAACTCCTCGTTGGCGCGCCGGAACGCGGCGAAGACCTGCTCCCCGGTCGCCGAGTCCAGCTCACCGGTCGGCTCGTCCGCCAGCAGCACGGACGGGTTGTTGGCCAGCGCCACCGCGATCGCCACCCGCTGCTGCTGCCCGCCGGAGAGCTGCTGGGGCCGCCGGTCGCGGCAGTCCGCGATGTCGAGCATGGCGAGCAACGATTCGGCGCGGGAAGCCCGTTCGCGCTTGCTCCCGCCGCCGCGCAACTGCATGGGCAGGGTGATGTTCTGGATCGCGGTGAGATACGGGAGCAGGTTGCGGGCGGTCTGCTGCCAGACGAACCCGACCACGTCCCGGCGGTAGCGCAGCCGTTCCTTCGGGCCCATCGACAGCAGATCGCAGCCCGCGACCTTCGCCGAGCCGGCCGTCGGCACGTCCAGCCCCGCCAGGATGTTCATCAGCGTCGACTTGCCGCTGCCCGACGCCCCCACCAGGGCCATCAACTCGCCTTCGGTGACCAGCAGATCGAGGCCCTGGAGGGCCTGCACCTCCACCCCGTCCGTGGTGAAGATCCGCACCACCCGGTCGCAGGCGATCAGCGCGTCATGCCCGTAGGAGGGGCGGTCCCGGCGGGCCGCGGCCCGCTGCTCCAGCTCCGCCAGCGTCGTCTCGGCCGCGCGGTCCGTGCCTGCCGTCCCGCTGGACGTGGAGGTGGACGAGGTCATCGGGAGTCTCCTGCCCTGAGTTCGGTGATCGATCCGCGGCGGCTCGCCCACCACGCCTGAACGCCCGCGACCGCCGCGGCGAGTGCCACGACCCCGGCGGCCGGCAGCCCCAGCGACCACAGGTCGGTGCGCAGCGTGACGGGGCTCGTGTCCGCTCCGGCGACGCCCGCGAGCGCCAGGGGTACGAGGTCGATGCCGGGGGAGAGCAGGGCGATGGTCGCCCATCCGGTGAGCAGGCCGCCGCCCGCCGCCAGCAGCGCCTGCGGTGTCGCCTCGAAGGCCAGCAGCCGCCTGCCCTGTCCGGTGGTGAGCCCCATGGTGCGCAGCCGCGCCAGCAGCGTCTTGCGCTCCGGCGCGGTCTGGAGCAGCGACAGCAGGACGGCCAGCAGCGCGTAACCGGCGCCCGCCGCGACGGCCGCGAGGTAGATCCGCTCGGCCCCCGCCTGCATCGGGGTGTTCACGTACCGCGCGCGCTCCTCGGACCGCAGCTGTACGACGGACTCCTCGCCGCTCTTGTCGGCCGCCGCGCGGAGCTCCCCGGGGTCCGGGGCGCCGGTGAGCAGCAGGGCGGTGGGCGCCTTCTGCTCCAGGGAGGCGGAGTTGACGATCAGGAAGTTCGTGGAGGTGAGGGACGCCACCCGCTCGACGGTCCCCACCACCTGGACCTTGAAGTCCCCGGAGAGTGTGTCGACCGCGTGCTGCTCCTTGCCCAGCCGGGCCGCCACCGCCGGGGAGGCGATGACCGGAAGTACGCGCTCCGGGCCGGACTTCGCGCCTTCGGGCAGCGGTGCCGAGGGGCCGGTGGCCTTGAGCAGGCTGCTCGGGAAGTCCGGCAGTCCGGTCGCGCGGGCCAGCCGGGTGTACGAGGCCGGGTCGACGCCCACCATGGTCGTGGCCCTCGCCCCGGCCGCGTCGCCGCCACCGGTGTCCGCACCCGAACCCGTATCCGTAACCCTCTCGTCCGTACCGCTGCCGTCCGCACCGTTGCCACCGGCCGCCGTCTCCGGCATGGTCACGCCGAACTCGACCCGCAGCGGGGCCGCGCCCCGTACCCCGTCCAGGTCGCTCGCCGTGCGGACCAGCTTGCCGGGCAGCGTCGCCCGTTCGCTCTTGCCGCTGATCCGGGCGTCCGCGCCCACGGCCGCCAGCGCCGCGTCGTCCCGCGCGTCCCCGATTCCGGCGATCACCGAGCCGCCGAACGCCGCCGTGGCCAGCGCCAGCAGCAGGGCGAGCAGCGGCAGCGCCCCGCCCGCCGAGGAACGCCCGGCGCGGGCCAGCGAGAGAAAGCCGATCGCCCCGCGCAGCCGGGCCATGGGGCGTGCGGCGAGCCGCAGCGGCAGCGGATAGAGACGTACGAGCACCAGCGCAGCGATCAGCGCGACCAGCACGGGCGCGCCGCTGACCAGCAGATCGGTGCCGCCCCCGGCTGACGTGCCACGTCGGCGCAGCGCCGTCACCGCGCCGACCGCCAGCACCAGCAGGGTCAGTTCGGCGACGGTCCGCCGGCGCGAGGGCCGGGCGCTCACCATGTCCTCGCGGGCCCCGTGCAGCGTGGGCCGGATGTGCTGGAGCGTCGTCCGCAGGGGCAGCGCGACGCAGACGAGGAGCCCGACACCGGTCGCCGCCAGGGCCGCCGGCCACCAGCGGCCCTCGCCCACGAGCAGCACCGCGAGGAGCAGTCCGAGCGCGCTCGCGGGCAGCACGGTCACCGCGGTCTCCGCGAGCAGCCGGCCGCCGATGCCGCGCAGCGAGCCGCCGCGCGAGCGCATCAAGGCCAGTTCGGCCTTGCGGCGCGCGGCGATCAGGGCGCCCGTCATCACCAGGACGACGGCGGCCACGGAGCCGATACCGAGGGCGGCGACCGCGATCACGGGGCTGATCGCGTCGCGCATCCGGGCGTTGGCCTCCACGATGTGGCCGAGCCCGGTGGCGACCACCGCGGTGTCCCCGGCGATCTCCCGCACCGTCAGCAGCCCGGGGCCGCTCTCCAGCGAGGCGATGACGGCGGTCAGCCGGGCGCCGTCGGGGCCGGTGAGCGCGGAGGCGTCGGGCGGGATCCGCCAGAAGAGGGTCGGCTCGGTGGCGGTGTTCAGCAGCGCGGGCCCGGCGTCCTCGGCCAGCAGGACGGTGCCGGTCCAGTAGTTCTGCGGGAAGGGGCTCGCGGGGTCCGGGATCAGGGACGGGGTGCGCAGCAGCGGATCGGCGGACCAGTAGCTGCCGCGCGGGTCACGCGGGGCGACGAGGCCCGTGATGGTCACCGTCAGCGGCTCCCCGACCGCGGTGGGCAGTTGGAGGGTCGAGCCGACCTTGATGTTCAGCTCGGCGGCCGTCTCCTCGGTGACCGTGCCCTGCACCGCACGCGATGTGGAGGTCACCGCGGCAGGCGTCGTCGGCCAGGCGCCCGAGACCAGCCGGGCGTGCTTCTTCAGCCCCGTCTGCGCCGTGTACGAGAGCTGCGGCGGCACCGTGTCGGGCCTCGGCAGCCAGGGCTCGGTCGCGAGGACCGGCTTCAGGGTGCGGATGCCGTACGCGACGGACGGCGTGTCCGCGCGCAGCGGCGCCGGCAGGGCCTTCAGCAGCGCCCCGCCGACCCGCGACAGCTCGGGGCTCCGCGCCGCGGCCTCCCGCTGCGTCTGCGGCAGTTCGAGACCGGGCTGCGGCCGGGAGACCTCCACGGTGCTGCGTCCCGCGTCGGCCGACCCGATGTCGTGGCGCACCCCCTTCGTCTCGTACGCGTCCACGGCGCGCGGGAACGCCGCCGCGAGGAACGCCGTCACCAGCACCAGGGCCGCGAGGGCCACCGCCGCGCCGGGCGCGGTGCGCAGCCGGGTCCGTATCCAGGGGGCGCTCGCCGCCCGGTTGCCGTTCCTCATGTCAGTGGTCCCCCTGGTGGCGCAGTGTGACCGCCGGATCGCCGCGGCGCAGTGCCATCGTCGCGACGATCACGAGCGGCAGGGCGGCGACCCCGGCCAGCAGCGCGGCGACCTGCCCGGCGGGCAGCTCGACCAGCACCGGCGGAACGGGCCGGTCCGCCTGCCCCGTGAGCACGATGAGCGGGACGACGGCCCGGGTCAGCACCGTGCCGATGCCGAGCCCGATCAGCAGGGCGAGGGCGATCAGCACGCCCTGTTCGGCGGCGATCATCCGGGCCAGCCGGCGGCGCGGGGCGCCGAGCGCCCGCAACACGCCCAGCTCCGCCGACCGTTCGCGCCGGGATCCCGAGGCGCTGACCGCGAAGCCGACCGCCGCCAGCGCGGCGGCGACCACCGCGACGGCCGGCAGCGCCGACTGCGGCCCCGCCCCCAGCGGGTCGTCCACCAGCCGCTGGGCGGCCTCCGCGCGGACCAGCACCTGGGCCGGGTCGGTGTCCGGCAGCGCGCGCAGGGCGGCGGCCACCTTCGAGGCATCGCCCGGATCGGCGCTCAGCCACCACTCGGTCGCCTCGATCGTGGCGGTCTGCCGCTGGGCCAGGACCTGGGTGACGGCCTTGAGGTCCAGCAGCAGCGCGCCGCCGCCCGCCGCAGTGCCCGCGCCGCCGCTGGCTGCCGGGTCCGCGCCGTCGTTCGCTGCCGGGTTCACGGCGCCGGACGGCTCGGCGGCCCCGGTGGTCGGCAGCCGTCGCACCGATTCCGCCAGGGTCACCCGGACGGTGTTCCCGGCCAGGGTGAGGTCGATCTCGTCGCCCAGCTTCGCGTTCGTGCTCTTCAGATAGGCGTCCGTCGCGACCGCCCGGACCACCGTGGCCTTCGGGCGGTCGGCGGTGATCCGCAGCGTGCTGGTGGTCCGCTCCCAGACGTCCTCGCTCTCCACGCCGGTGTCGTACGTGAAGTCCGGCAGGCCCGAGGCCCCGTTGCGCACCGGCGGCTCGCCCGGCCGGTTCTCGCCGAACTCGGTGAGCGCCATCGACGCGTTCCAGCGAACCGATCCGGATGCCGGCACCGGGCGTTCGGAGCCGGAGCCGGAGCCGGAGCCGGAGCCGGAGCCGGAGCCGGAGCCGGAGCCGGAGCCGGAGCCGGAGCCGGAGCCCGTGACCACGCGTACGCCGCTCACCGCGACCCGGCGCTTCTGCGCCTGCCCGAACGGCGGTTCGTCGTCCACCTCGACGCCGGTCACGGCCAGACCGCCCGTCGCCGACACCGGGAAGGACACCGGGACCGGGCGGCCGTCCGCGGGCACGGGACCGGCCAGGAAGCGGTAGGGCAGGCCGTAGCGGTCCTCCAGGAGCACGGTCACCACCGGCGCTTCCTCGCCAGGACCCGCGGCGGGCCCGGAGCCCTTCGGCGACACCGTCGTGATCCGCAGGTCCAGCTTCAGCCGGGTGCTGCCCTTCGGGAGGACGAGCCCGGGGCGCGGGCCCTTCTGCGGGGCGATCGCCTCGAACAGCCGGCGGGGGCTCTCGTCGGCGAGGTCGGAGCGCATCAGCATCCGCTCGTCCGCGTGGGCGGTGTCCAGGGCGAGGACCTCGGCCGTGCGCCCGCCGGAGGTCTCCACGGTCGCCCGGTGGGCGGGGGCCGCCCCCCGTACGCCCGTCAGGTGGCTGTACGCACCGGCCGTCGCCGGACCGCTGCCGTGCCCGCCCACCAGCCGGACCGAGGCGCCGGAGCCGAAGTCGGCCTGGTCGGACTGCGAACGGTTCCACGAGGCGCTCTGCCCGATCGCCAGCATGCCCATCGCGACCGACAGGACCAGCAGCAGCACCGGACCCGCGCCGCGCAACGGGCGGCGGCTGAACTGCCAGCCCGCCAGGGCCGCGGGCAGCCCCCGTCCCTTGGCCGCACGCCGCTCCGCGAGCCGCGCGGCCGGCGGCAGCAGCCGCAGGGTGAGGACCGTCCCGGCGAGCAGCGCGAGGGCAGGGGCGGTGACCAGCAGGGGGTCGACCCCGAGGTTGCCCGCCCGGTCGCCGGTGAGCGTCCCGCTGCCGGCCTGCCGGTCCAGCTGCCAGTAAGCCACCGCCGCGATCAGGAGCAGCCCGAGGTCCGCGCCCGCCCGCACCGGTCCCGGCAGCGACGCGGCCCGGGTCCTGCGCCCGCCCGTCCCGGCCGTGAGCGACGGGGCCACCACCGCCAGGGCGCAGGCCAGCGCGACGGCCGCGGAGACCAGCCACACGGTCCCCGTCGAGGCCTGGCCGACATCGAGACCGATCCGGGACAGGGCGCTGCGCTCGGCCAGCAGCCCGGTCAGCGGTCCCGCGAGCAGCGGGGCGACCACCGCGGCGGGCACGGCGAGCAACAGCGCCTCGATCGCGGCGAACGAGGTGATCCGGCCGCGGGAACCGCCCCGGGCCCGCAGCAGTTCGCGCTCCCCGTCCCGCTCGCTGTTCAGCAGCCGGGCCACCAGCAGCAGGGTGTACGCGGCGAGCAGCACCAGCTGCACCGCGACGATCATCAGCGTGGAGCGGGAGACCAGCAGCGCCCGGTCGAGCTGGTCGAGCACGGTCGGCAGCGGCATCCGCGCGGTGACACCGGACGCGAACACCGGTGCGGCCGCCAGGGCCTTCGGGGCGCCCGCCGACGCGTCCCGCAGCCCTGCCATGGAGCCGGTGGTCAGCGCGGCGAAGTCGGCGCCCGCCAGCCAGGACGTCTGCCCGCCGGTGAGCGCGCCCGAGGCGAGGACCGAGGGGTCGGTGAGCAGGGGACCGTACGTCGTGAAGGCGAGCTTGCGCACCCCGCGCCCGCCGAGCGGGTCCAACTGCCAGTACGGATCGGACTGGTCGGCGGCCTCGTAGACGCCGGTGACCAGCACGCGCTGCTTCTTCTCGCGCAGCCGGTCGGTCACGGTGAGCCGCGCGCCCGGCTTCAGCATCAGCGCATCGGCGGCGACCACGGGCAGCGCGACCTGGACGGTGCCGTCGCCGCCGGGGGCCGCCGCGGGCGCCCTGCCCTCGGTGATCCGCACCCGGTCGCGGTCGAGGGCGGCGAAGTGGGTGAGATCGGGCTCGCCGCGCCGGGCGGCCGGGTCCTGGAGGGACCGCGGCAGCGCGTACGACCCCGAGCTCTCCAGCTTCCCCACCGTCACGGGCAGCCCGTCGAAGGCGTCGCGGGAGGCCTTGCGGACGGCCTCGTCGGCCTCCGCGCGCTGTTCGTGGTCCACCGAGGCGGAGACGACCAGGGCGGCGGAGGCGGCCGACCCGTGGGTGAGCGTGTGGCGCAGGGCCGCGTCGCCCACGGAACCCGAGAACGCGGTGAGCGCGGCCAGGACCGAGGTGGTCAGCAGGACGGCGAGGACGGCCGCGGAGAGCAGCAGGCGATGAGCCCTCACCCGCAGAAGGACGAAACCCGTCACCTGATCCCCCAGCCCCGGAAACACACCGCGTGCGCACGCCCCCCGACGTACCGGTGATGCTTTCAGAGGCACCAGGTTTCGGTAACCGCTTGCAGGCGCACCTTGATGCGATCGTGATCGTTATCCGGAGGTGGAGCGTCGAATTCCGGAGCCATCCGGTCACGGATCGTTCACACGGTCGCCCGCAGGTGTCCGTCGGAGCCCGGAAGCGATCAGTCCGCGGTGTTGACCATCGAGGCGGCGGCGTACGTCAGGTAGTCCCACAACTGCCGCTCGTGCTCGGGGGCGAGCCCCAGCTCGTCCAGCGCGACCCGCATATGGGCGAGCCAGGCGTCATGGGCCGCCCGGTCCACCCGGAACGGCGCGTGCCGCATCCGTAGCCGCGGGTGTCCCCGGTGGTCGCTGTAGGTGCGCGGGCCGCCCCAGTACTGCATCAGGAACAGCGCGAAACGCTCCTCGGCCGGGCCCAGATCCTCCTCCGGATACATCGGCCGCAGCAGCTCGTCGCCCGCCACGCCCTCGTAGAAGCGGTGGACCAGGCGCCGGAAGGTCGCCTCGCCGCCGACCTGCTCGTAGAAGGTCTGCTCCTGAAGCGTGTCGCGCGGAATCTCAGTCACCCGTCCATGGTCGCAGACGCACCGGCCGAGTACGGGGGTCCTAGGACCAAGGGCCGGGGACCGGTGACGTCCGGTGACTTCCGGGCCGCCGCTCGCCCGCACGGCCCCGGCGCAGGACAGTGGAGACATGGGTGCACACCGGCAAGGCCCCTCCCCGTCCGCCCCCGACGCCGAGGCCGACGCGGCGCGGGACGCCCTCGTGCGGGAGATCGCCGCCCGGGGCGAGCTCACCGACCCGGCCTGGCGCACCGCCTTCGCCGAGGTGCCCCGCCATCTGTTCGTGCCGTTCTTCTACGTGCACGGAATCCGGGGCTACGAACGCCTCTGGGGCGAGGACCCCGACCCCGAACGGCGCTCCCGCTGGCTGCACGGGGTGTACGCGGACGGGGCGCTGGCCACCCGGCTCAAGGACGGCGAACTCGTCTCGTCCTCCAGCCAGCCGTCCCTGATGGCCCTGATGCTCGACGCCCTCGACGTGACGGACGGACACACGGTCCTGGAGATCGGCACCGGCCCCGGCTACAACGCGGCACTGCTCGCCCACCGGCTCGGCGACCCCGCGGTGACCAGCGTCGATCTGGACCCGGAGATCACGGAGTCGGCGCGCGGGCATCTCGCCGCGGCCGGATACCGCCCGACGGTGGTCACCGGCGACGGGGCCCGGGGCTGCCCGCAGCGCGCCCCGTACGACCGGATCATCGCGACCTGCACCCTGCCGTCCGTACCGCAGAGCTGGCCGGAACAGTGCCGTCCGGGGGCGCGGATCCTCGCGCCGCTCGCCACCGGCCTGGTCTCGCTCCAGGTCCGCGCGACGGCGCACGGCCCGCGCGCCGAGGGGCACTTCCTGCACACCCCGGCGTACTTCGTGCCCCTGCGCGGGGCGCTCCCGCTGCCCGGCGGGCTGCCGCACCTCGGCGGACTGCCGCGCCGGGTGGCGGGGGACGACCTGTTCCGGTTCCTCCTGACACTGACCGCGGGCACCCTCGATCCGCACGAGGCCCTCTCCCTCTGGGAGCGCGAGGGGCGGCCGCAGCGGGAGAGGTACGGCATCACCGTCGGCCAGGGCCGACAGTGGGCCTGGCTCGACGACCCGCAGGGCCCGTACACCTGGCCGCTCGCCGCCGGGTGAGGCGGTGCGCGGCCAGGTGTACGGGCCCTGGCGGAATCGGTCGGGGCGGCCTCGGCCTCAGTCCCGGCGGACCGTGATCGTCGTCCACGCCCCGACGTGCACCTGGTCGCCGTCCTGGAGCGGCACGGGGACGTAGGGCTGGATCGGTTCCTCGGCGCCGTTCAGCGTGGTGCCGTTGGTGGAGTTCTGGTCGACGACCGCCCAGCCGCCGTCCGGCTGCTGCACGAGAACCGCGTGCTGGTGCGAGACGCCCGGGTCCTCCGGGGGCACCGACAGATCGACGTCGGGGGACTCGCCGGTGCTCTGCCGGCGACGCCCGATGGTGATCTGGCCGCCGGTGAGCGGAAGACGCTGCTCCGGTGAGTACGCGGGCAGGTTCAGCCCGGTCGCCTCGGGGCCGCTGCGCTGCATCATCGCGAGGAAGTACGCGCGGTCCGGAGCGATCACGGCGGTCCAGGAGACGGACTCCTGGGACCGGCCCTGGCCGGGAACCCCGCCGTGCTGCTGACCCTGGTCGTACGCCTGGTCGTACCCCAGGTCCTGGCCCTGCTGCCGACCCGGACCCGGCTGGCCCTGGCCCTGGTGCCCCTGCCCCTGGTGGGGGCCCGGCCGCTGGAACTGCTGGGGCGGCTGCGACGGCTGGGCCTGGGAAGGCGGCGACAGCATCCAGTCGTCCCCGCCCCCGGTGTGCCCCGACGACTGCGGCGGCGCGGGCGGAGCCGACTGCTGCTGATGCTGCGGCGGCGCGAAGGGCGAGGCCTGCTGCGGCTCGAACGGAGAGTGCCCCGAGGGAGCCGACTGCTGCGGCTCGAACGGCGAGCGCGTCGACGGCGCCGACTGCTGCTGCGGCGGGCCCTGCTGCTGGAACGAGGGCGGCGGCGGAGGACCCTGCTGGAACGACTGCGGCGGAGGCCCGCCCTGACCGCCGTTGCCGTGCGGACCGCTGTTGCCGTGCGGACCGTTCTGCTCGGGGGCGAGCGGCTCGGCGGGACGGTTCATCTGCGAGGGGCGCGAGCTCTGGTAGTCGAACGGGTCGCGCGGCTGGGGCGCGCCGGGCGGGCCGCCCTGGCCGCCGGGACCGTGCTGGCCACCAGGCCCACCGGGACCGCCCTGGCCGGGCTGCCCGCCGGGGCCCTGCGCCTGGAAGCCGGGCGGCAGGTTGAGGCCGGGCGGCGGGCCGCTGGGCGTGCCGTGCTGCGGGGCCAGCGGGGTGTAGGAGGTCGCCGTGTTGGTGAGGAAGTTCCAGCGGCACTCCTCGCAGTACGGCGCCATCGCCTCACGCGGCGTACGGCACTGCGGGCAGAGCTCCGCCTGCATGGTGGGCTGTCCGCCGCCGGTGCCGGAGCCCGGCTGCGGATAGCCGTAACCGGGCGCGGGCGGCGGAGGAGGCGGCGGGGGCACCGCGCCCGCGGGCGCACCGCCGGTCGTCATGCGGTGTCCGCAGACCTCGCACCAGTCCTCGGAACCCGACTGGTGTCCGTTCGGGCAGGTCGGCATGTCGGCGCTTCCCCCTCTCCTCTTCCGGCCGCGGAGGCCGTCATGCTGTCGATCGCGGCGTCGTTGCTCAGCGAATACGTATGGCTGCTCTGTGTTCACGGCCCGTGGCCATCGGATGACCGCGCCGTGTTACTTCTTGACGCGAACGGTCTTGGTGGAGCGCGTTTCGAGGGTCATCTCGTCCGCTTCCGCGACCTTCGCCTTCAGTCGCACAGTACCTGTCGCGGCATCGACCACGTCGACCACCTTCGAAAGCAGTTTCGCAGTGTCCTGGTTCCCGGACGCCGATGCCAACTGCACCGCACGCCCCAGTTTCGCCGTCGCGCCGTCGAAGTCGCCCGCCTTGCGTGCGTCCAGGCCCTGCTGGATGACCTGTGCCAGCTCCGCCTGACCCGTGTAGTGCGCGACCTGCGGATTGATCGACGTCGACGCCGCCATGTCGTCCGTCCACACGGCCCGTACGAGCCCCTGCGACAGGGTTTCCGGCCTGCCCGCGCCCGAGGGGTCGGGCAGGATCAGCGAGACCCGGGCGGCCAGCATCTCCTGGCCGATCCCAGCCTCCGGCACCAGCACGCACACGTGGTAGTCGCGGGACTCGTCACCCCAGGAACCGGTCGGGTAGTCCCCGGCCCGGGGGCCCGCCTCGGTGCGCCGGCCGGTGAGGTCCGCGACGGTCGGCGCGACCTGTTTCACGAACCGGATCTCCACCCCCACCGGCGTCCAGAGGCGCAGCGCCACGTCCGCGACCTCCTTGCCCATGGCGTTCTCCATCATCTGCGTGAAGTCCGCCGCCAGGCCCGAGGGGTCGGCGACGATGTCGGCCGTGCCGAGGAGGGCGGCGGCTGTGCCGGTGACCTCCTTCACCTCCCAGTCGGTGCCCACCCCGCGGGCGTCGCAGGTGAACCGCCCGGCGCAGGATTCCAGGGCCGCCCGCAGATCCTCGGGGGACTCGTGCTCGTTGCGGCCGTCGGTCAGCAGGATGCCGTGCCGGATGGAGACGTCGGCGGAGTTCAGCAGCCGGTCGGCCAGCCGCAGCCAGGTGCCGATCGCGGTGCCCCCGCCCGCGCTCAGCTTCCGCAGGGCGTCCTTGGCCTGGGCCTTCGTCTGCGCGTCGGTGACCGCGAGCCGCCCGTCGCCCGGATAGACGTCCTTGGCCACATGCGTCCCGGCGACCACCGCGAACCGGGTGCCCTCGCGCAGGGTGTCGATCGCCGCCGCCGTCGCGTCGCGCGCGTTGCGCATCTTCGTCGGCGGGTAGTCCATCGAGCCGGAGCAGTCGACCATCAGCACCACGGCCGCACCCGGCCCCTGTCCCGCCCCGGACGCGGGCGACGGCGCCGCATCCGCCAGCGGTGTCCCGCCGGTGGTTCCGCCGCCGGTCGAGGTCACGGTGACGATCGCGTTGACCTCACGGCCGCCCTCGGGCAGGAACGCGTTCTGGTACACCTCGACGGAGAACTGCGGCACGTTCGACTTGGAGAAGTTGGCCATCCGGTCGGCTCCTTGAGGCTCAGACGGTTTCGCAGGCCGATCCTGCCCCTTGCGGCCGGACGGCGAACGGCACGAGCGCCACTGTTACGTTGTCGTGGCCCCCGCCGTCGAGCGCGTGCCCGACGAGCACCTGGGCGCCGCGGAGCGGGTGTTGCTGGGCATCGGCCGGGACCGCGGCGGCCATCTCCTCGGCGGACTCCGCGTAGTTCCACAGGCCGTCCGTGCAGACGACCACCAGGCCCGGCCGGTCCGGCTTGAACGCCGCGGTGTGCGGCTCCAGTTCGTACGCGTCGGCGCCGAGCCAGCCCGTGATGGCGTGGGCGCGCTCGTCAGCGTACGCCTCCGCCTCGTTCATCAGGCCGGCCGCCACCATCTGCGCGGCCCAGGAGTCGTCCTCGGTGAGCCGGGCGGTCGGCTGGGTGCGGTCCTCGGGCACCCAGTAGACCCGGCTGTCGCCGACCCAGCCGACGATCAGCAGCTCGCCCGCCATGATCGCGCCGACCAGGGTGCAGGCCGGGGCGTTCTGGTGGCGGTGCGCGTCGTGCTCCATCGCCCCGGCCGGCTCCTGCGCCAGGGCGTTGACCGCCTCGGACGCGGCGACGATCGCCTCGTGCATCGCCTGCTGCGGATGCGTACCGAGCGGCAGGGACTCCAGCAGCGACTCGTTGGCGGCGCTCGCGGCGGCGGCCGACGCCTCGTCGGGGCGGCTCGCCGAGGAGACCCCGTCGCAGACGATCGCGACGACGGCGGGCGAACCGTCCGGCAGCGCGGTCGAGGACACCGCGAAGGAGTCCTCGTTACGGTGGTGGCGCAGGCCCCGGTCGCTCACCGCGGCCACCGAGCCGAGCTCCTGCTCCATGTGGTCGCGCTCGCGGGGCTGGGCGTGCCCGCAGTTCTCGCAGTAGCCGTCGGGGTCCACTCGGCCGGAGCGGCAGGCCACACAGAGCTTCCCCCCGGCGGCGGCCGCGGCGGCGTGCTCCGCCGTACGGGGATCGGGCGCGGCCAGCGCGAAGTCACCGGCGTGCTCCGCGCCGTCCTGGTCCGCCCGGTCGTCGTGGCGCACGGGAACGGCCGAGGGCTCAGGCCCGCTGACGGACCCCGGCCCGCTGACGGACCCCGGCCCGCTGACGGACCCCGGTCCGCTGACGGGCCCCGCCCCACCGACCGTCCCCGCCCCACCGACAGGCCCCGGCACCGGATCGGTCCCGGCCGCCCTGCCCTGCCCGGCTGCCACGCCCTGCTCCGGCACCGGCTCCTGGCCGTTTTCCGGCCCCGTCAGCGGCCTGCCGCCCGAGTCCGTCCCCGGCAGGTCCGCCGGGCGGTGCACGGGCGCGGGCACGTCCGAGCTGTCGGTCTCCGCGGCGGCCGGCCACCGCACGGCCTCGGAAGCCGGCGCTGCCGGCCCCGCCGGGGGCACGGTGATGGCCATCGTGGGCCGGTCACCGGGGCGCGCCGGAACGGCCGAGAGGTCGTAGCCGCACGCCCCGCAGAACAGGTCGCCCGCGTCCAACGGCTCCTCGCAGCCGGGGCACTTCGACAGGGCGGGCTGCTGGTGGCTCTGTGACATCTTCACACCCACGTCCGGGGGCGGAAACGGTTGGCCCGCTCCACCAGTTCGATCCTCTCGTCGCCCCGCTGCGCGAGCCGGGCGAGCATCCGGTACGAGCGTTCCAGCCCGAACCGCAGTCCCCGCTCGTCCA
The DNA here is from genome assembly GCF_042723425.1 of Streptomyces sp. NPDC058375. Classification (NCBI taxonomy): domain Bacteria; kingdom Bacillati; phylum Actinomycetota; class Actinomycetes; order Kitasatosporales; family Streptomycetaceae; genus Streptomyces; species Streptomyces sp. NPDC058375. The sequence goes on from NZ_JBHXJG010000027.1 coordinate 24,710, forward strand.
GTTCGGCGCCGAGCAGCTTCCGTGCATCCGGCGGACCGGCGGCCGGTCCGACCGGCCCCGGGACACCGGGACTACCGGAGAGTACCCAGTCCAGCGCCTTGCCCAGTACCTCCGTCGACAACTGCTCGTGGCGCACCGGGTCCAGACCGAAGGCGCCCAGCGCCGTCACCTGGATCCCGGCGGCCGTCAGATCGTCCAGCAGCGGCTCCCGGTACGAGCGCTCGCGCAGCCGTGCCCGGACGGCGGCGACCCGGGCCGCCGTGTAGTGGATCGAGGCCTCCGGCACCGACTCCAGGGTGCTCACCGCCCCGGCCCGCTCACCGGCGGCGATCTGCACCCGGGCCAGGCCGAACGCGGCGCTGACGAAACCCGGATCGGTCGCCCACACCAGCCGGTAATATTCGGCGGCGTTGTCCAACTGGCCCAGCACCTCCGCGCAGATACCGAGCGCCAGCTTGGGCGCCGTCTCCCCGGGGAACGCGTCGTAGACCGCGTCGAAGGAGAGCGCCGCCGTCTCGTGGTCGCCGGTCACCAGCGAGGTGACGCCCCGATACCAGACGACCCGCCAGTCGTCGGCGTGTTCACCCTCCAGGGTGGTCAGCGCACGGGCGGCCGAAGCCGGCTCCCGCATCTCCAGCCGGGCCCGCAGCTCCCGCAGCCGGGTCTCCATCGAGGGGGCCGGCACCGTGTGCAGGGCGGTGATCAGCTCGGCCGGGGCGGAGGCCATCAGACCGGCGAGGAAACCGGCGTTCGGGTCCATCGCGTCGACCCGGGGGACCGGCAGCGCCAGCGAGGTGGCCCGGGTGTCGAACAGGGCGAGCCGGACACCCCCGGCGGTCGCCCCGAAGGGACCGTACGGCCCGGTCGGGGCGTCCGGTCCGGCCGAGGCGCCCGGAGCCTGCTCGGCGGCCGCCCGGGGTGCCGGAACAGGGGCGTGCGCCGGGGGAGCGTACGGGAGCGGGGCCCCGCCGCCCGGTGAGGATCCCCGGACATGGGTCGGCGGCGCGGCCAGCGGAGCCGCCCCCGCCGCGCCCGGCGCGTGAGCCCCCGCAGGACCCGGCGCGTGAGCCCCCGCCGGGCCGGGCGGCTGCGCGCCCACCGGCAGCGCCCCGGCCACCGCGGACGTCACGGCCCCCGGCGCGACCGGAGCCATGCCGCCGTGGGCCTGCCACGTGCCGCCCTGCGCGGGGATGCCGGCCGATCGGCCGCCACGGTCCTTGCGGCGGCCCAGCGGCCCGCCCCGCGCGGAGCCGGTGTCCCGGCCGCCCAGCTGCGAGACGTCGTCCGTCTGCGGGGCGAACAACTCCGTGTCGATCAGGCGGAGTTCCGCGCCGAAGAGTGTCGAGAGAGCCGGGCGCGGCCGACCCGTCTGGAGCGCCACGACCTCCCGCAGCACCCCCGTCAGCTGCTCGGCCATCTCCGCCGCGGAGGCGAACCGGCGGGCCGGGTCCGGGTCGGTGGCCCGCACCAGCAGCCGGTAGAACGACTCGTAGGCGCGGAACACCTCGATGCTGTCCGGGTCCGGCAGCGAGTCCACGAAGACGTTCGTGTACCCCTGGAAGTCGAAGGTGAGGACCGCCAGGGTCCGGGCCACCGTGTACAGGTCGGAGGCGACCGACGGGCCCAGCTCCGCGACTTCGGGGGCCTGGTAGCCGACCGTGCCGTAGATCGCCGACTCGTCGTCGTCCATCCGGCGCACCGCGCCCATGTCGATCAGCTTGAGCTGGTCCTCGGTCTGGATCGCGTTGTCGACCTTGAAGTCGCAGTAGAGCAGATTGCGGCTGTGCAGATGACCGAGCGCCTCCAGCGCCTCGATCCCGTACGCGCAGGCCTGCTCCACCGGCAGCGGATCGCGCTTCCCGGCCGGGGTGCGGCGCTCGTTGGCGATCTCCTTGAGCGCCTTGCCGCCGACGTACTCCATGACGATGTAGCCGTCGAGCGAGCCGGTCCGCTGGTCCAGGTGCTCGACGAAGTTGTAGATCCGCACGATGTTGGAGTGCTCGATCTCGGCGAGGAACCGGCGCTCGGAGATCGCGGCGGCCATCGCGTCCTGGTCACCGGTGTCCAGCAGGCCCTTGAGGACCACCCAGCGGTCCGAGACGGCCCGGTCCACGGCGAGATACACCCAGCCGAGCCCGCCGTGCGCCAGACAGCCCACGACCTCGTACTGGCCGTGCACGATGTCGCCGCCGGTCAGCTTCGGCACGAAGGAGTACGGGTGGCCGCACTTGGTGCAGAACCCCTCGGTGCGGCCCGGCCGCTCACCGCGCGAACGGCCCACCGGCGCCCCGCAGTCCGAACGGGAGCAGAACCGCTTGCGCTCGGGCACCTCCGCCCGCTCCATCACCGCCGTACGCGGATCGGGCCGGGGGACGTCCGGAACCTCCACCAGGCCGACGCCGAGCCGCCCCCGGGCCGAGGTCGCCGACGTCGATCCGGAGGAGCGCACCGAGACCGAACGGGAGGTGGACGCCCCGGACAGCGAGCGCGACAGCCGGCCGGAGACCGAACGGCGTGAAGTCGACGAACGGGACGAGGACCGGGCGGAGGCACGGGAGCCGGAGCGCTGCGAGGAGCTGTCCCAGCTGCTCGCCCGGCCGCCCCCGGCGATCCCGGTCGGCGGCGAGGAGACCATGCCCGTCGGCGAGACGACCGGAGCCAGACCGCAGGTGTCGCAGTACAGCTCACCGCCGCCCATGTCCTCGTAGGCCCCCTCGCACGCGGGGCGCTGGCACTGCGTACTCATCGTGTCTCCCCCTGTTCGCCCGCGCCCCGGCCGTCCTGGGGTGCGTCGGGCCCGCGCGGCGGCAGCGACTCCGCGACCGCGTGCTGATAACGCAGGACGGCCTGCTCGGCGACCCGCAGATCGCACGGCGCACTCCACAGCATGCGGCGCGCCGCGTCGTACCGCTCGATCAGCAGCGGATCCTCCGCCAGACCGTGCCGGGCCACCTTCGCCTTGTACGCGTCGAGCCGGCCGCGCAGCTCGGCGCGGACCGCCAGCGGGGCGGTCACCGAGGTCAACGACTCACGGGCGCGCAGCAGTTCGTCCTCGGCCTCCTGCTCCAGGGACTCCAGCAGCGGCGAGAGCCGGTGCCACTGGGCGTGCCGGCGGTGGTCCGAGGCGGCCGCCAGGCGCTCCTGGAGAGCGGTCGGCGGGCCGCTGACCGCGGGCACCTCGGAGGCGGCGATCTTCGCCAGCACCTCGCCGCGCGCCGCCCGCGCCTCCGTCAGGGTGCGGTCGGCCCGCGAGAGCACGTCCCGCAGCCGCACCAGACGCGCCTCCGCGTCCTGCCGGACCGCGAGCACCGCCTCGATCTCCCGCCGTACGTCCTCCAGGGCGCGGGCGGCCCGGTCGTAGCGCGAGGTGTCGGGGCGGCCGCCGCCGGGCGCTGCGCTGCCAGGTCCCGGCAGCCAGAACGCCAACGGGTCCGAGATCACCTGCACCCGCAACGTCGTCAGCTCCTCGGTGATCTCCGCCAGGTCGTCCCCGGCCGGATGCTCACCGGGCCGCACCCCCACCGAGTGCGCCAGCGAACGCGTCCGGTGCAGCTCGGCCGCGAGCAGGTCGATCCGGGCGGGCAGCGCCGACCAGACGGAGTCGGAGGCGACGACCATGTCCAGCGACCGGGCGTACAGCTCGTTCATCCGGGCGACCAGCTCCTGGAGCGAGAACCGCTCGGAGAGCCGGGCCGGACCCGCTACCGAAGGCGGCGGCACCGCCCCCGGGTTGGCGACGGTGACCGACTCGCCGCGCAGCAGTTCGGTCAGCGCGGTGAGGTCCTCCCGGTTCGGGTGGCGGCGGCGCGCACGGATCTCCCGGGCCTCGGACAGGGCCCCCGCATACGCGTCGAAATACCCCCACAGCAGGGTGATCGACTGCTCGGTCGTGGCCCAGCGCTCCCGGGTGACGCCGGTCAGCTCGGCGCCCTCCAGGAGCCGGCGGCCGGCATGGTCCTGGAGCGCGAGGAGCGAGGTCTCGATGGCCTCGTGCTCCGCGCCGAGCCTGGCCAGCGCACGGTCCGCCTCCTCCCGGTCCATGACCGGGCCGGGGGGCCTCCCCGCGAAGCTGGGGAAGGATCCCGCGACGCCCATCGATCACCTCTCCGCTCTCCCCGCCGGGCCGGTGGGCCCGGCGGGATCGGTTGCTTCGGTCTGTTCCGGCCTGTTCGTTCCGGTGCGTACGCCGCTGTGGTGCACGGTGCCGCGGCACAGGTGCCGCGGGGTCACGGGGTCAGTCGGTGCGGTACTTGGGGGCGGGCGGTGCGGTGATCCCGGGCAGGCCGGTCGCCAGCCACTTCTCGTAGGACCGCATCCAGGGGCTGTCCTCGCCGCCCGCCCGGTAGTCGACGAGGACCTTGTTGACCCGGGCCACCAGGTCGTCGGCGTCCTTCTTCGTGGCGACGCCGTAGAACTCGGTGGTGAACGGGGCCTTCCCCTTGAGCTCCACCGCCGGGTCCTGGGCCGCCTGACCGGCCGCCAGGGCGTTGTCCGTGACGACCGCGTCGACCTCGCCGAGCTGGAGCCGCACCAGGCAGTCCAGCTGGTTGGGCACGGTCAGCAGGTCCGGGTCGCGCTCCGTGCCGTCGAAGCCGTCCTTGTAGAGCGCCCCGAACGACTTCTCCTCCAGCGCCTCGTACGCCGTCGAGCCCTCGGCCGAGCAGACCCGCCTGCCCTTCAGCGAGGAGTCGTAGCCGGTGATGGCCGACTCCTTCGGGGCGAGCACCTGCTGCCCCGCCTGGAAGTAGGCGGTGGAGAAGGAGACCTGCTCAAGACGCTTGCAGTTGATCGTCATCGTCCGTACGACGACGTCGACCCGGTCGTTCTCCAGGGCGGCGATGCGCTGGTTGGTGGGGATCGCCCGGAAGATCACCGCGTCCGGGTCGCCCAGGAGGTCATCGGCGATGGCCCGCACCAGATCGATGTCGAACCCCTCCAGGTCCCCGCTCTCCGGATTGCGGTAGCCCCAGCGGAAGCTGTTCTGGTCGACGCCCGCTATCAGCTTGCCGCGCTCCTTGATCCGGTCGATGCTCGGCCCGTCCTCACCGGACGCGGGCAGGCTCGCCTCCGGCTCGGTGCACGCCTCGGCCCGGGCCCGGTCGGCCGTCACCACCCCGCCCGAGGGCCCCGCCCCGGCCGTCCCGCCGCCGTGGTGGGCCAGCGGCAGCAGGGTGACCGCCGCGGTGACCGCGCACGCCACCGCCATCCCCGTCACACCGCCCCAGCCGCGCAGGCCGCCGCGCCCGGGCCGGTCCTTCGACCTGCTCATCGTTGCCCCTCTCACCGGTACTCCGAGAGCCTGCGGTTGACCCCGACGATCACGGCGGTGGCCCCCAGCACAGCCAGGGCCGCGGCCCCCGTCGGCAGGCCCCGCAGGGCCCCGCGCCCGTCCTTCGCCGCCGCGGTGAACTCACCCTGCTCGTGGGCGAGCGCCTTCTCCAGCGCGGCGTCCACCTGCTGGAAGGACTGCCCGGTGGACTTCTCCGTCCCGATGATCTGCTTCAGCGCGCCGTCGTAGTCGCCGCGGTCGTCCGTGGCCCGGGCCTCGCGGTGCTGGACCTGCCACTGGGCCACGCCGTCCGCCGCCCTGGCCACCGGCGCACTCCCGCTCTCGTCGTCCGCGAGCCGCCCGGCCTTCGTCAACTGCGCCTTCAGGGACTTCATCCCCGTGCTGTAGTCCGCCTCGTACTGGTCGGCGGAGCCGTCGGGGGTCAGCACCGCGCCCCGCGCCACCAGCGTGAGGTTCTCGTTGGCGCGCGCCTTCAGGGAGCTGATCCGCGCGTCGTTGAGCACATCCAGCGACGCCTGGCCGTGCACCATCGCCGACCGAAGCTCCGCACGGGCCACCACATGCCCCACGGCCAGCCAGAGCACCACCACCGAGGCGGCGGCCGTCGCCGCCAGCAGTCCGTGGTTCAGCACCCGGTTCGTCCGGCGGTAGGTGCGCCGCTGCATCCACACCAGCGCCCCCAGCACCACGATCCCGGCGCCGACCGACCACAGCGGCCACTGCCGGGCGTCGGCCGAGTCGCTCGCCAGTCGGCCCGTCTCCGCCGCGTACAGCCGCTCGGCGGCCGGGAGCATCTCGCCGGTCATCTTCTGGTTCGCGTACCGCAGATAGGCGCCGCCCAGCGGCAGGCCCTGGCGGTTGTTGGCGCGGGCGCGCTCGATCAGGCCCGTGTAGACCGGGAGCAGCTTGTTGAGGGTGGCTATCTCACGGCTGGACGCGCTGTCGGAGTCGGTGCTCCCCGACGCCTTCACCAGCAGCCGGGCCGCCTCCTCGATGTCCGTCCGATACTGCTCCTGCACGTCCGCGGGCTCCTGCGCGCCCGCGAGGAACCCACTGGCCGCCGCCGTGTCCGCGTCCGCCAGGAAGCGGTAGATGTCCGCCGCGTCGGCGCTGAGCGGCTGACTGCGGCTGACCACGTCGTCGGCCGACGAGGCCCGCTGCGAGATCTCCAGCGTGGTCACCGCGCCGAACGCGACGACCAGCAGGGCCAGGACGGCCCCGATGATCTGGAGCCGGCCGGGCTCGGTCGTCGCCACGGCACGCAGGCGCCGCGTCTGCGCGGCCCACGTGGTGCGGCGCTGCGCGGGCACGCCGGCGTGCCCGGACACCGGGTCCGGTGTGCGCAGCGTCTGCGAGCCGCCGCTCGGCGGGTGTGTCACTCGACCTCCCCCTCGGTCACTGACGGTGGGGCCCCGTCCCCGTCATCAGTCCCCGCATTCGACCAGGGCGGGCGCGGCCGATCAAGGCAAGCAGCGCAACGTGCCCGGATACATCCCCATAAGCGAACGGACTTCCCATCAGGTACACGTTCCAGAAGCCCGATCGGTTCCCTCCCGCCCCTCGTACGCCAGGCGTTCACCCGTACGAGGAACGCACGAGGAACGGACGAGAAGCGAACGAGAAGCGTCCCCCCACGCTGTGTGCGTGGAGGGACGTTTCCCCGGCCAGCGGTGTACCGGAACCCTCAGGCGTACCGCGCGCGCAGCCTCCGGTGGACCTCCGGCGCCGCGCCCGTACGGTCCAGGCCCAGCAGCGCCGCGCCCAGCACCGGCGGCTCGGTCACGACGCGCACCTCGGCCTTCGGGGCCCGTACCGCGAGGAGTTCGGCGATCCGGTCGTTGAGCTGCGGATGGCGCGCGGCCAGCACACTGCCGCCCAGCAGCACCGGAACCTCCTCCTCCAGCAGACCGAGGCGGTCCAGCGCGACCGAGGCCATCGCCACCACCTCGTGCGCCTGCCGCTGCACCAGCGCGGCCGCCACCGGATCCCCGGCCTCCGCCGTGGCGAACAGCACCGGCGTCAGCTCGTGCCGCCGCGTCAGCGGGATCGCGCCCCGGTGCAGCGCCTCGATCAGCTCGTACATCGAGTCGAGCCCGAAGTGGCCCGGCAGCGCACGGGCCAGCTCGGACGGCTCACCGCGCCCGTCCTCGGCGCGCGCGGCGCACCACAGCGCCTCCTCCGCGAGCCCCGAACCGCCGCCCCAGTCACCGGATATCCGCCCGATCGCGGGGAAGCGGGCGACCCGCCCGTCCGGGGTCATGCCCACGCAGTTGATCCCGGCCCCGCACACCACCGCGACGCCCCGGGGCTCGTCCACCCCGGCGCGCAGGATCGCGAAGGTGTCGTTGCGCACCTCCACCGAGGAGCCCCACCCCCGGGCTTCCAGCGCGGCGGCCAACTCGTCCTCCTCGACCGGCAGATCGGCGTTGGCCAGACACGCGGAGACATGGCCGGAGAGGACGGGCGGAGCCGGCAGCTCCGCGACGGCCCGCTCCAGCGCGGCGGCCAGTACGCCGATCGCCGCCTCCACGCCGACTACCGGCGGCTGGAAACCGCCGCCGCGCGCCGTGGACAGCACGGTGCCGTCCTCGCCGATCAACGCCACGTCGGTCTTGCTGTTGCCCGCGTCGATGGCGACGACCGACACGTTCACGCCCACGAAAGGTGCTCCCGGTTGTGCGCGATCAGCCGGTCGGTGAGGCCCTCGGCGTAGGCGTACTGGCCGATCAGCGGATGGGCGAGGAGCGCCTTGAAGACCCGGTCCCGGCCGCCGCGCAGAGCGGCTTCCAGGGCGAGGTCCTCGTACGCCGTCACGTTGGCGATGAGGCCGGCGTACAGCGGGTCCAGCGCCGGGACGGCAAGCGGGGTCGCGCCGTCGCGCCCGACCCGGGCCTGGACCTCGATGACGGCGTCGTCCGGGAGGAACGGCAGCGTCCCGTTGTTGTACGTGTTGACCACCTGGACCGGGGAGCCGCCGTCGCCCAGCAGGGAGGCCGCCAGGTCCACGGCCGCCTCGGAGTAGAACGCGCCGCCCCGCTTGGCGAGCAGCTCGGGCTTCTCCTCCAGCGCCGGGTCGCCGTACATCGCGAGCAGTTCCTTCTCCATCGCCGCGACCTCGGCGGCCCGGGAGGGCTTGGTGCCGAGCTCCTTCACCACCTCGTCGTGGGCGTAGAAGTACCGCAGGTAGTAGGAGGGGACGACGCCGAGCCGGTCGATGATCTGCCGGGGCATGCGGAGGTCGTCGGCGATCGTGTCGCCGTGCTCCGCGAGCAGCTTCGGCAGGACGTTCTCGCCGTCCGGGCCGCCGAGCCGCACCCCCAGCTCCCAGCTCAGGTGGTTGAGCCCGACGTGGTCGAGGTGCACCTGGCCCGGCTCCACCTCCAGCAGCCGGGCGAACTTCCGCTGGAAGCCGATCGCCACGTTGCACAGGCCGACCGCCTTGTGCCCGGCCTGGAGGAGGGCGCGGGTGACGATGCCGACCGGGTTGGTGAAGTCGATGATCCAGGCGTCCGGGTTGGTGCGGCGGACCCGCTCGGCGATGTCCAGGACGACCGGCACGGTGCGCAGCGCCTTGGCGAGGCCGCCGGCGCCGGTGGTCTCCTGGCCGACGCAGCCGCACTCCAGCGGCCAGGTCTCGTCCTGGTTGCGCGCGGCCTGTCCGCCGACGCGCAGCTGGAGCAGGACCGCGTCGGCGTCGGCGACGCCCGCGTCGATGTCGGTGGTCGTCGTGATCTTCCCGGCGTGGTCCTGCTTGGCGAAGATCCGCCGGGCGAGGCCCCCGACCAGCTCCAGGCGGTCGGCCGCCGGATCGACGAGGACCAGCTCCTCGATCGGCAGCGTGTCCCGCAGCCGGGCGAATCCGTCGATCAGTTCAGGGGTGTAGGTGGACCCGCCACCCACTACCGCGAGTTTCATCTTTTCCTCCGGTGTGGATACCCCGTGCTTTGGCTCGGGGAGGAAACACAGCTCCTGCGGAGCAGGGCAACCAGCTGGGATTCGCCGCTACGGCGGATCGAAGTGCTCTGACCCGCAGGTTTGGGCTTAAGCCGCAGGGGCGCTACTTTGCGAGCGTGGCCACGAACCATGTGAAGCGGGCGTTCAAGTACCGCTTCCATCCGACCGATGCGCAGGCAGCCGAGCTGTCGCGAACGTTTGGATGTGTGCGGAAGGTCTACAACTTGGCGCTCGCCGCACGTACCGAGGCGGGGACGCGGCAGAAGCGGGTCGACTACAACCAGACATCGGCGATGTTGACGGTGTGGAAGAAGACCGAGGAGCTGGCATACCTTTCCGAGGTATCCAGCGTTCCGTTGCAGCAGTGCTTGCGGCACTTGCAGACGGCGTTCACCAACTTCTTCGGCAAGCGGGCCAAGTACCCGCGCTTCAAGTCCAAGCGCAAGTCGCGAAAGTCCGCTGAATACACCACCAGCGGATTCCGATTCCGTGACGGGAAGCTGACGCTGGCCAAGATGCGTGAGCCGCTGGACATCGTGTGGTCCCCGCCGCTCCCCGACGGTACGTCGCCATCCACGGTGACCGTGTCGCAGGACGCGGCGGGACGCTGGTTCGTCTCGATGCTGTGCGACGACACATCCGTGAAGCCGCTTCCAACGGTGGATATGGCGGTCGGCATCGATGTCGGCCTGACTCACCTGCTGACCCTCTCGACCGGCGAGTTGCAGGACAAGATGCCGCTCAACGTCCGCACCTGGACGTGTGACTGCGGAACGACCCACGACAGGGACGTGAACGCGGCCGAGAACCTTCTTGCCGCCGGACGGGCGGTTGAAGCCTGTGGAGCCGGTGTAAGACCTCAACGGGTGTCTCCGGGCGGGCAGTCGGTGATGAAACAGGAAGTCTCGCGGCGCGAGCTGTGAGAATTTCCCCTCGTTCACAGGGGAGAGCGTCAAGTCAGCCCTTTACTCCGGTCAGTGTGACGCCCTCGACGAATGCCTTCTGGGCGAAGAAGAAGACGGCGATCACGGGGGCCATGACCAGAACGGTCGCGGCCATGGTCAGGTTCCAGTCGGTGTGGTGTGCGCCCTTGAAGGATTCCAGGCCGTAACTGAGCGTCCAGGCGGCCGGGTTCTCGGAGGCGTAGATCTGTGGTCCGAAGTAGTCGTTCCAGGCGGCGAAGAACTGGAACAGCGCGATGGCCGCGATGCCGGGCTTGGCCATCGGCAGGACGACCTTCATCAGCGTGCGGAACTCACCGCAGCCGTCGACCTTCGCCGCGTCCAGGTACTCGTTCGGGATGGTCAGCAGGAACTGCCGCAGCAGGAAGACGGAGAACGCGTCGCCGAAGGCCATCGGGATGATCAGCGGCCACAAAGTGCCCGACAGGTCCATCTGCTTGGCCCAGAACAGGTACATCGGGATGATGACGACCTGCGGCGGCAGCATCATCATCGAGATGACGAGCATCAGCGACAGCTTGCGGCCCCGGAAGCGGAACTTCGCCAGCGCGTACGCCACCGGGACGGACGAGACGACGGTCAGGACGGTGCCGACGCCCGCGTACAGCAGGGTGTTGCGCCACCAGGTCAGAAAGCCCGGGGTGTTGAAGACCCGCTCGTAGTTGCCCCATTCCCAGGTGTTCGGGGTGAGGTCGCGGGTCAGCGCCTGCTGGTCGCTCATCAGCGAGGTCAGCACCACGAAGACGAACGGCAGCACGAAGAAGAGCGCGGCGGCGATTCCGAGGGAGTGCACAGCGATCCAGTGCAGCAGCGCCTTACGGCGGGCGGTGCGGGCGGCGGGGGTCGGTGAAGAGGCAGCCGGGGCGGCGGTTTCTTCGAGGAGTTGGGTCATGGCTCAGTCACCCGCCGAGATCAGGTTGTTGCGGCCCCGCATCAGCAGCGCCGTGAACGCCATGGCCAGGGCGAACAGGACGAGGGCGACGACACAGGCGGCGCCGTAGTCGAAACGCTGGAAGCCCAGGTTGTAGACGAGCTGCGGGAGCGTCAGTGTCGACTTGTCGGGATAGCCGGGTTCGAAGGACTGGCCGGAGCCGCCGATGACCCCGGAGGCGACCTTTCCGGCCACCAGTGGCTGCGTGTAGTACTGCATCGCCTGGATGACGCCCGTCACCACGGCGAACAGCACGATGGGCGAGATGTTCGGCAGGGTCACGAAGCGGAACTTCTGCCAGGCGGACGCGCCGTCCAGCTCGGCCGCCTCGTACTGCTCGGTCGGCACGTCCAGCAGCGAGGCCATGAAGATGACCATCAGATCCCCGATGCCCCAGACCGCGAGCATGGTGAGCGCCGGCTTCGACCAGGACGCGTCGTTGAACCAGCCCGGTGTCGGCAGCCCGAAGTCCCCGAGGATCGCGTTGACCGGCCCGGTGCCGGGGTTCAGGAGGAAGACGAAGGCGAGCGTCGCGGCGACCGGCGGGGCGAGGTAGGGCAGGTAGAACAGGGTCCGGAAGACCCCGGTCCCCGTCTTGATCTTGGTGATCAGCAGCCCGATCCCGAGGCCGAACGTGACCCGGCAGGTGACCACGACGACCACCAGCCAGAGCGTGTTCCACAGCGACGGCCAGAACATCGGGTAGTCGCGGAAGACGTACGTCCAGTTCGTCAGCCCGTTGAAGGCCGGGGCGCCGAACCCGTCGTACGAGGTGAAGGAGAAGTAGACCGTCGAGACCATCGGGTAGGCGAAGAACAGCGAGAACCCGATCAGCCACGGCGACATGAAGGCCGCGTTCCGCAGCGCCGACCTGCGGCGCTTGGAGCGGAGAGTGTGCGTCGTCATCGTCGGCTACTTGGCCTTGGCGATGTCGGTGTCGATCTGCTTCGCGGTCTTCTCCAGACCCGCCTGGAGGTCCTTCACCGCGCCCTTCTCGTACTGGTAGCCGAAGTCCTGGAGGGTCAGCTGGTACGTGGCCCCGTTGACGGCCCCGTCGGAGGTGCTGGACTTCGGGTGCTGGGCGATGTCCAGGAAGGTCTGGAAGCGCGGGTCGAACTTCAGGTCGGGCGATTTCAGCGCCTCCAGGGTGGAGGGCACGTTCCGGATGCCGTTGGAGAAGTTGACGACGGCCTCGGTGTCGGTGGTCATGAACTCGACCAGCTCCCAGGCGGCGTTCTGCTTCTTGCTGGCCGGGGCGATGCCCACGATGGTGCCGGAGAGGTAGCCCTTGCCGTAGCTGTCCGCCTCGTCGTCCGCGACGGGCATCGGCGCGACCCCGATCTCGAAGTCCGCCCCGGCGTCCTCGGCCATCCCGAGCCGCCACTCGCCGTCCAGCTGCATGGCCACCTGGCCGGTGTGGAACGGGTGCTTGGCACCCCACTCGTCACCGAAGGTGCCCCGGTACTTCTCCAGCTTGGTGTAACCGCCGAGGCTGTCCACCAGCTTCTTCTGGTACGTGAACATCTTGGCGAACGCCGGGTCCTTGGCGATGTTGGACTTGCCGTTCTCGTCGAAGTAGGCGTGGTCCCACGAGGGCATGTAGTGGCTGACGACGGTCTCGTAGCCGTGGAAGTTCGGCATGAAGCCGAGCTGCTGGTAGGTGTCGCCCTTCTCGACCGTCAGCTTCTTCGCCACGTCGGCCAGTTCGGACATCGTCTTCGGCGGCGCGGTGATCCCGGCCTTCTTGAACGCGTCCTTGTTGTAGTAGAGGCCGTAGGCGTCGGTGAGCAGCGGCAGGGCGCAGCGCTTGCCCTCGAACTGGGTGTAGTCCAGGAGGACCTTCGGGAAGGTCTTCTCCAGGTCCAGCTTCGACTTCTCGATGAACGGCCCCAGGTCGGTGAAGGCGCCCGACGAGCAGAACTTGCCGACATTGGCCGTGGTGAAGGACGAGACCACGTCCGGTCCGTCCGAACCGCCCGCGCGCAGCGCCTGGTTGAGCTTGTCGTCGTTGATGTTGCCGGAGACCTTCACCGTGATGTTCGGGTGGGCCTTCTCGAACCGGTCGATGTTGTCCTGGACCGCCTTCACCTCGGCGGGCGCGCTCCAGCCGTGCCAGAAGTTGATGGTGGTCTTCGCGTCCGGGTCGTCGGAGGCGCCGGCCTCGGACTGGCCGGTACACGCGGTGGCGAGCACCGATATCGCGGCGACGGCGACAGCGGCGGTGGTGAGACGGCTGGTGCGCATGACAAAACTCCCAGGGGCCAGGGGCGGGGAAGAGGCGGACGACGGGGGACGCGGGAAGCGGAGAAGGGGATTCAGCGCGAGGTGTCGAACACTTCGTCGCGGGTGTCGGCGAGCGCCCGCTCCAGGGCGCCGCGCAGGACGGGGGTGCGGTCGATCTCGCCGACCACCAGGCGCGGCCGGGAGGCGGCCAGCTCGGCCAGCTCGGACTGGATCAGGGAGCGCAGGATCTCGCCGCCCGCCGCGACCGCCCCGCCGGAGAGCACGATCAGCCCGGGGTCCAGGACGGCGGTGACGGAGGCGAGACCGGTGGCGAGCCGCTGGGCGTACTGGCGCAGCAGCTCGGTGAGCGCTTCGTCCTCCTCGTACGCGTCGGCCGCCCGCGCCAGCAGTTCGGCGGCGACCTTCGCGTACGGCTGCTGCGGGGTGTCGATGCCCAGCGCCTTGGCGAGCCGGGGCACCGACTGGGCGCCCGCCAGCTCCTGGAAGCCGCCGCTGTTGGCCTTGACGACCTGGCGTACGAGGGGGGTGCCGGGCACCGGCAGGAAGCCGACCTCGCCCGCGCCGCCGGTGAAGCCGCGGTGCAGGCGGCCGTTGATGACGAGGGCGGCGCCGAGGCCCTCCTCGTTCCACAGGAGTACGAAGTCCTCGTGGCCGCGGGCCGCGCCGAGGCGCTGCTCGGCGACGGCGACGAGGTTGACGTCGTTCTCGTACTCCACCGGCATCGGCAGGAACGCGGCCAGCTCGTCCAGCAGGGTGGGGGAGTGCCAGCCGGGCAGGTGCGAGGCGTACCGCAGCCGCCCGGTGCCCGGGTCGAACGCGCCCGGGGTGCCGATGACGATCCGGTGCACGTCCGCGCGGGTCAGCCCCGCGTCCTTCACCGACCCGTCCAGCGCGTCGGCGACCTGCCGCACCACGCTGTCCGCGCGCCGCCCCGGGGTCGCCAGCTCGAACTGCCCGACGGTCTGCCCGGTCACGTCCGCGACGGCGGCGACGATGCGGCGGCTGTTCACGTCGAGCCCGGCGACATGGGCGGCGCGCGGGTTCACCGTGTAGAGCTGCGCGTTGGGCCCGGGGCGCCCCTCGCTGGTCCCGGTGGCGACGACCAGCCCGGCCGCCTCCAGCCGGGCCAGCAGCTGGGAAGCGGTGGGCTTGGAGAGCCCGGTGAGCTTCCCGATCCGGGTCCGGGAGAGCGGCCCGTGCTCCAGCAGCAGATCGAGAGCGGCCCGGTCGTTCATGGCCCGTAGCACGCGCGGGGTGCCCGGAGTGCCGGATGCGCCGGGTGAGCCCGGAGTGGTTCCCGCCATCGTGGATGCACCGCCCTCTGTCAGGAACTCAACGTCCGTGACGTCCGTCCGCGACGCCCGCCCGTGACGTCCGCCGCGACTCTGTTAGGAAAGTTTCCTATTCGGTTGAGAGGACGGTAGGGCGCGGGTCGCCGGGGCGTCAATGGGTGCCACCCGTCCGGCAATCAAAGTGTTACCCGCGACGCCGACGCCCCCGGCCGCTGTCCTGGGATCCAGGCGCGGCCGGGGGCGTCGGCGGAAGGACTGCCTACTGCTTGTTCAGGTTCGTCGGCGGCGGTATCGGGGTGGTCGCCAGCGACTGAGGGGAGGTCGCCGAGGCGTACGCGGACGGGGCGGCCATCGCCGCCGTCGGGTCCGCCGTGGACTCGCCGTCCGCCTGGAGCGGCACCGCGCCGATCATGCGGATGCCCGCGTCGTCCAGCGCCTGCTTGATGCGCCAGCGCAGCTCGCGCTCCACGCCGATCGACTTGCCCGGCATCGTCTTCGCGGTCACCCGGACCGTCATCGAGTCCAGCAGCACCGCGTCCAGGCCGAGCACCTCGACCGGGCCCCACAGCCGCTCCGCCCAGGGCTCTTCCTTGGCCATCGTCTCGGCGGCCGCGGTGATGGCCTTGCGGACCCGCTCCAGGTCCTCGGTCGGGCGCACCGTGACGTCGACCCCGGCCGTGGACCAGCCCTGGCTGAGGTTGCCGATCCGCTTCACCTCGCCGTTGCGGACGTACCAGATCTCGCCGTTGTCGCCGCGCAGCTTGGTGACGCGCAGGCCCACCTCTATGACCTCGCCGGAGGCCACCCCCGCGTCGATCGTGTCGCCGACGCCGTACTGGTCCTCCAGGATCATGAAGACCCCCGAGAGGAAGTCCGTGACCAGGTTGCGGGCGCCGAAACCGAGTGCGACACCGGCGACGCCGGCGGAGGCGAGGAGTGGAGCCAGGTTGATCTTGAAGGCGCCCAGGACCATCAGGGCGGCCGTCCCCATGATCAGGAACGAGGCCACCGAGCGCAGCACCGAGCCGATCGCCTCCGACCGCTGGCGTCTGCGCTCCGCGTTCACCAGCAATCCGCCCAGCGCGGTGCCCTGCACGGCCTGGGCGCTGCGGTTCATCCGGTCTATCAGGTTGGTCAGGGCGCGCCGGATCAGATAACGCAGCGTGATCGCGACGGCCACGATCAGCAGGATGCGCAGCCCGGTGCTCAGCCAGGTGGACCAGTTCTCCTCGACCCAGCCCGCGGCGTTCCCGGCGTGTTCGGCGGCTTCGTCCAGCGAGCCACCCGGCCCGGGAGACGGGGCTGCGGCCAAGAGGGCGGACAGGGACACGGCAGAGACCTCCAGGGGGACGACGGCTGGTCAACAACACTAACGAAGCCGGGAGAGTGGATCGTTGCCGTCGCGGGAGGAGAGACGGGTCTCACCGGGAACACCTTCGGTGTGGCCGATCGCACAGCGCGGACGGCCGCCCAGGTGAAGCACCTGTTCGGCACCGCCGGGCGGCGTGCGGAGCCCGGGGTGAGAAAAATCCTCCCGGCCCGTTACCCGTACGTGGTGGCGCTTTGACCAGGCATGAGGAGAGACTGAGATCGGATCGTCCCGGCGCGAGCCACGCGCCGCCGGCGTACAAGGAGGCATCCACCGTGCCGCACGTCCTGGTTCTCAACGCGTCGTACGAGCCGCTCGGCGTCGTACCGCTCCGCCGCGCGCTCGTCCTCGTCCTGGAAAACAAGGCCATCTGCCTGGAGGAGTCCGGCTCCTTCCTGCACAGTGCCACCCGCGCCGTGCCCGCTCCCAGCGTGGTCCGGCTCAAGCGCTTCGTCCGGGTTCCCTACCGGGGGCCCGTTCCCCTGACGAGGCGGGCGCTGTTCGCCCGGGACGGCGGACGCTGCATGTACTGCGGGGCCGCCGCGACCAGCGTCGACCACGTCATTCCGCGCAGCCGCGGCGGACAGCACGCCTGGGACAACGTGGTGGCCGCCTGCCGCCGCTGCAACCACGTCAAGGCCGACCGCCATCTGCCCGAGCTGGGCTGGCGGCTGCGCCACCAGCCCGCCCCGCCGACCGGGCTGGCCTGGCGGATCATCGGGACCGGACACCGCGACCCGCGCTGGCTGCCGTATCTGCAACCGTTCGGCGCGGACGACGTGATGGCCCGGATCGACGGCGTGTCCGCCTGAGTCCGGGCCTTCGTCGTCCCTCGGCTCCCCGTACGGCTCACTCGTCCGCGACCGCGTACGCCTCCACCGACCAGAGCGAGTAGCCGTACTCCGTCGCCCGGCCGTCGCCCTGCACCCGGACGAACCGGGTGTCCTTCGCGTCCATCCGGACCGACTCGCGCCCGCCCCGGCCCTCCGTCACGGTCGCGGCGGTGCGCCAGACGCGGCCGTCGGCGGAGACCTGGACGCGGTAGCGGGAGGCGTACGCGTCCTGCCAGCTCAGCACCACCTGGCCCAGCCGCACCGGCTCCGGCAGCTCGGTCTGCCACCAGGCCCCGTCCTCCACCGGCGAGGACCACCGGGTCTCCGGATCGCCGTCGGAGGCCGCCGACGCGGGGAAGTCCGGGGTCTCGTCGCCGGACGAAGACGCCTTCGCCGTACGCGCCAGATCCGGGCCGCCGGTCCGCGGGAAGGCCCGCACGGTCAGCGTGGACTCCTGGCCGCCGAAGGCCAGCGGCACCTCGTACTCGCCCGCCGGGGTGTCCGCCGGGACGGTGATGTCCACGGGCACCTCCGTACGCGATCCGCGCGGCACGGTCGTCTGCTTCGGGATCCGCACCTCGATGCCCTTCGGGGCCTTCGCGGTGAGCTTGCCCTTGACCTCGACCGGACGCCGGCCCGCCAGCCGGGCCGCGACCCGCTGGGGTTCGCCGCCGATCTCCGCGTCGGTCTCGCCGTGCTTCAGGTCGAGCGTGGCGGCGGGCTCGTCCCCGAACCACGGCACCAGGGCCCGCACCTGCGGGGGCCCCGCCACGACGGCGGGGGCGGCGGGCAGGGTGGGGCTCAGATACGGCGGCCGGGCGGTCCCGGCGGCCTCCGGCACGGTGACCCGTACGGCGTCCGCGCGCAGCCCCTTCGCGGCGGTCTGGGTGAAGCCGCTCGGCGAGAGCCGCCCGAGCGGACGCCAGCCCTCACCGGGCACATGGGCCTCCACGACCGCGTCGGCGAGGGCGTGCCCGGGCTCGGCGAGCGCCGTGACGGCCTCCACCGGGCGGGCCGCGTCCAGCCGGACCGTATAGCTGCGGGCGTCCTTGGTGACCCGGCCCGAGGCGCGGTCGGTGCCGTTCCAACCGGCGGCCACCTTCGCCACCTTGTCCAGGAACGGGTCCAGCACGCCCTTGCCGACCGTGGCCCGGCTCGCCCCGATCTCCTTGCGCAGCGGCTCCAGGGACAGTTGGACGCGCCAGGCGGCGGCGCCGTCCCCGGCGGCCTGGGCCTGGAGCAGATCCACCGCCAGCTCACCGGCCCGGCCGTAGCGGGCCAGCTGCTCGGTCCAGGGGCGCACCTCGTCGGTCAGCCGGCCCTCGGCGGGGGTCTTCAGCCGCTCCGGGGCCTGCCGCATCACGGAGAACGCCGCGCGCAGCTCGCCCGCCGCCCGGTCGCGGCGGGAGGCGTCGGCGCGGGAGTTCCAGAAGGCCTCGAACAGGGGCTGGAGGTAGGCGGACTCCTCCGCGCCGAGCACCGAGCCCGCGCTGTTCCCGGCCAGCGCCAGCAGCGCGTCCCGGGCGGACGCGTCCCCGCCCGCCAGATCGTCGATCGCCGCCCGCCAGGACGCGCCGGGGTCGTACCCCTTCGGGTTCCAGGCGAAGTCGGCGGCGGTGAACAGCGGGATCCGCGAGGCGGACGCCTGCTCCATCGCATTGGCCAGCAGCGCCGCCGAACCGCTCGCCACCGCCGGGTCGCGGCCGGTGTACGGGCCGAGGAAGATGCGGTCCTGGGCGTAGTCGTTGACCGGGTAGTTGTCCATCGTCACCAGCGGGTGGCGGAACGCGGCGCGGGCCCCGGCCAGTTCACCGCCGGTGATCTTCTTCGGCACCACCCCGACGCCGGTCCAGGCCACCTGCACCCGGTCGTCCAGCTCGGCCGCCAGCGCGGTGCGGTAGTCGGTGGCCCCGTCCTGGTAGAACTCCGTCGGCAGGACGGACAGCGGGGCCGCGTCCGGGTGCCGTTCCTCCAGGTGTCGGGCGAGGGCGCCCGCGACCCGGGCCTGCGCGCGGGCCGCCGCCTTCGGACCGTTGCGATAGGTCTCCGCGTCCAGGTCGCAGTGCCACTCGCTGTAGCTGACGTCCTGGAACTGGAGCTGGAAGACCCGGACGCCCAGCGCCCACATCGCGTCGATCTTCCTGGTCAGCGCCTTGACGTCCTGGTCCGAGGCCATGCACATGGCCTGACCGGGGGAGACGGCCCAGCCGAGCGTGACGTGCTCGGCGCGCGCCCGCTCGGCCAGCGCCCGGAAGTCGGCCCGCTTGTCGGCCGGATAGGGCTCGCGCCAGCGCGCCAGCCGGTAGGGGTCGTCGCCCGCCGCGTAGAGATAGCGGTTCTGCTTGGTGCGGCCCATGAAGGCGATCTGGGCGAGCCGGTCCTCACGGGTCCACGGCTGTCCGTAGAAGCCCTCGGCCATGCCGCGTACGGCGGTTCCCGGCCAGTCCCGTACGGTCACGCCGGCCACCGATCCGCCGGAGACCAGTTGGCGCAGGGTCTGGACGGCGTGGAAGAGGCCGTCCCCGCCGAGCCCGTCCAGGGCGACGGTGGCGCGCCCCGCGACCTCGCCGACCGCGATCCGGTAGCCGCCCGATGGCAGGTCGGCCCGGTCGGGAGCGCGCAGCGCCCGCAGCGCCTCGCCCGCCCCGTTGCCGCCGAGCCGGACCACGGGGCCGTCGCCGGGCAGGCTCTCGTGCAAGGTGCGGACGCCCGCCGAGCGCAGCAGGTCGCGCGCCTGCTCGACGGCGTACGGGTCGGCGTCCGGCGCGGCGACGAGTGTGGCAGCCGAGCCCAGCTCCACGGCGGGCCCGGTGGTCCTCATGCTCTGCGGACGGGGCCACACGGACGGCGTCCGTACGCTGTCGGCGCGGTCGGCGGTGTCGGCGACGGGCCTGCCGGGATCGGCGGGGGCGGCCGTCGCGGCCGGAGCGACGGAGACGGATCCGAGGAGTCCGCCGATCACGGCGGCGGCCACGGCCGTCGCCTGCCTTCTGCGCCCGATCCGCACGTCGCGTCCCCTTCCGTACGTCCCCACACCCCTGGCGGGGTCCGAGCCCACCACCCGGGCGCAAGGGTGTCAATGCGCTTGCCCGTTCTGCCGGAAACGCCGGGGTCCGTGACGCCTTCGGGCGCTGTGGGGCTGGTGTGGCGGCCGGGGGTGGCCGAAAACGACCCATACCTTCCGTGCGGGGGAACGGAATGTGACCCGGAGCACGTTGGGCTCGTTGTCATAACGCCTGCATCACGTCCACGTCTGCCGCGGCGAGGTCTGGGTAGGTCTGCTGTGTCCTGTTCCCCATGGCCAGGAGGCCACCATGCCCGCTGCCGCGCAGCTTCTGCTCTCCGCCCTTTCCAAACAGGTACCCGCCCAGTCCGAATCCGCGCCGCTGACCAGCGAACTTCCCCTTGCCCATGTCGCCCACCTGATCAGCGGGCCGCCGCTCGCCGATGTCTCCCTGCTGCTCGGTGAATCCTCCTTCGCCGATTCCGCGCCGCTGACCAGCGAGCCGCCGCTCGCCGATGCCACCCCTCTCACGAGCGAGCCTCCGCTCGCCGCCGTCGCCCCACTGACCAGCGAGCCGACCGCACCCGGCACCGCGGGGGGCATGGAGTTCCCAGGAGTCTGAATGGGCTTGTCCCGGCTCGCCGCACTGCACGGTGTCGCCACCTCCTACTCCCCGTCGCCGGATGTCACGGTGTCCGTCCCCGACGACACGGTCATCGCCGTGCTCGCCGCGCTGGGCGTCGACGCCGGCACTCCGGCGGACGTACGGAAGTGCCTCGCCGCCGCGGAGTCCCGCTCGTGCCTGCTGCCGCCGACCGTGGTGGTCTGGGCCGGCGAGCCCCTGCCGCCCGCTCTGGCCGCTG
>NZ_JBHXJG010000028.1:0-45030 GCF_042723425.1 Streptomyces sp. NPDC058375
GTGCCGTCCGGGGCCTTTTCGCGTCCCTGCCGCGCAGAATGCGTGCGCGGTGCCGGAGAAAATTCTCACCCCACAGTTTCCCGGAAGCGGCTTGATCGTTGATCAGGGAGAAAGCGGCAGAAGTCACAGGTAAAGAAAGCTTGTGTGCGGCACGGAAACGTGACCGAAGCAGACGCCGCGCAGAAGGGAACCAGAAAAGTGAAGTACGCGAAGACCGCCGCCCTCGTTGTCGGTTCCGTGGCTGCCCTCGGAACGGCCACCCCCGCCTTCGCCGCTACTACGCCCACGGCCCCCAACTTCAGCCTCGACAGCGGCCTCAACCAGGTCATGGCCAGTGCCCCGCAGGTCGTGGACCCGGTGGTGGACACGGCCGCCGAGACCACGGAGACGCTCGCGGAGGACGGCACGGTAGGCAAGCTGGCGGGCCAGGCAACCGGTGCGGTCGAGGGCGCCGCTCCGCTGCTCGGCGGTGTTCCCCTCGGCGGCTGACCCCCGCGACACGACCATTCCCCTGGCTTCCCCGCCTGACAGCACCACTTTCCAGAAGGGCATTTCCATGTTCAAGAAGTTCATGTCCTCGGCGGCCGTCGCCGTCTCCATCGTCGGCGTCTCCGCCGCGGCCGCCCCGTCCGCCATGGCCATCGCCAACGACGGCGGCACCACGACGGTCAACGGCAACGGAGCCGCGCAGGCGTACGGCAACTCCGAGACCCACGGCGACTGGAGCCCGCAGTTCGCGCTCATCCAGGGCTCGCTGAACAAGCCCTGCATCGCCCTCCCTGCCAAGGCGAACGTCGGCTCGCTGCTCGGCGTCGTGCCGATCTCGGTCCAGGACATCAACGTCCTGTCCTCCCCGCAGAACCAGCAGTGCACCGAGAACTCCACCCAGGCCAAGGGTGACGAGGCTCTGTCGCACCTGCTGAACGACATCCCGGTCCTCTCCGGCAACGGCGCCGGCAACAACTGAGACCGAGTAGCTCCGGTCAGCTCCCGCTGACCCGCCCGGGGCCAGTCCATCCGTGCGGCGACCATTCCTCGCCGCCCCGGACGGACTGGCCCCTTGCCGTGTGCCGCTGTCTCCGGTCGGGTCAACCGGTTGGGCCGGATGCCGTAACCCCGGCTGACGGCCCCAGCCGGGCCGGGTAGGGCCCCCGTATGGATCCGTACGACAGTCAGACCCCGCAGAGCGCCGAGCGGTGGCCCGCCCCGAGCGGCACACCGATCTACGACCGGCTCGTCGCTGAGTGGCAGGCGGCCGGAGGCGACCACCCCCTCGCGGAACCGCAGCCGGGCCCCGCACCCAGCCGCGGGGGTTTCGTGCCTGCGGCCCGCACCTCGGAGCGGGTTCCCGGGCCTGAGACGCCCGGGAATTGACGAGAAGCGTCGACCTTGCGCCGGAACGAACCCATTTGAGTGGTACTGCGCAACCGATCAGGGGCAACGGCAGTTGATCAGTACGTTCCACAACGGGACGCTCCGAAAGGTGAAGTTGATGAAGAAGATGATGGCCGGCGCTGCAGTGGCCGTGTCCCTGCTCGGTCTGTCCGCGGTCGCGGCTCCCACGGCCATGGCGATCGGCAACGACGGCGGCACCACCACGCTCAACGGCAACGGTGCCGAGTCGGAGATCGGCAACGCCGAGACCGAGGGCGAATGGAGCCCGCAGAACCAGCTCGTTCAGGGCACCCTGAACAAGCTGTGCGTCGGCCTGCCCCTCAAGGCCAACGTCGGCTCGCTCGTCGGCATCGTGCCGGTCGCGGTCCAGGACGTCAACGTCCTGTCCAACCCGCAGAACCAGCAGTGCGCCGACAACTCCACCCAGGCCAAGGGCGACGAGCCGCTGTCGCACATCCTGGACGACATCCCGGTCCTCTCGGGCAACGGTGTCGGCAACAACTGACGCACCCCAGCCTGATGGTGTGAGCGCGGGCGGTCCGAGGTCACTCCTCGGGCCGCCCGCCCTCGTTGTCACCGCACCGCACCGCACCGCACCGCATCCGGCACCGGGCACGCGGCGAGGCCCACCACTCCACGGGGGGTGGTGGGCCTCGCCGTGCGCGGGGCGGGGAGCGCTTCAGCCCAGGGAGCGGACCGGGAGGAGGCAGTGGGCGGCGGTGCGGACGACTTCCTCGTCGGCGGCGAAGGCCCGCAGCCGGTCCTCGCTGACCGGCTGTCCGGGAACGGCGTCCGGCCACGGGCTCGTGGCGAACATCCCGTACACCTGGCCCTGCGTCTGGGCGGCGGCCAGCCACTCCGCGGGGGCGGGGTACTGCGCCGAGAGGTGAGGAAGCGTCAGGACGGCCTGTCCTGCCTGGACGAGGAGCTTCGCCTGGACGCCCGGGCTCTGGGCGGCGTCCTGGATCGGGCCGCCGACGTGGAGGCCCGCGCGCTCCAGCGCGGCGCGCATGGCCGAGCGGCCGACCTCCGGACCGTCCTGCCCGTCGCCCAGCGAGTAGGCGAGGAGGTAGGCGGTGTCCTGGTCCGCGTCGGGCTGCCGGCCGCTCCAGCCGATCAGGATCTGGGTGCCCAACTGGGCTTGGGTGAACGTTCCGGTGGAGGCCTGGGGTGTGGTCATGCTCGGCACCCTAACGGCCCCGGACCGGGGCCTATGCATGCGTATCACCCGATCGAGGGAGATTGCGGGTATCCCCGGCGAACTCCCCGTCCGAACCTTCCCCGACCGGGGGCCGGGATAAATCTGTTGACGGTGCTCCCGGGGGCCGGGCTAGGGTGATCACCGTTCCGCCGGAAGCCAGTTCCGGGAACCCGAGGACCAGAGGAATCAGGAGGTGAGGACATTGATGGCTGTCGTTGCGATGGGCACTGCCCACAACCGGAAGAGCATCGTCCTCATCCCCGTGGCCACCGGCTGATCACTTCTCTCCTTCCCGCGCCGAGCGCGCGTGCCGGGGCCACCCTGTGAAGGGTTTCCCTTGTCTTTCTCGTTTCCTTCCCTCTCTTCCTCCGCTCTCTCTTCCTCGCACCCGCTGACTCCGTACGGCTGGGACGAGGACTGGGCGGCCGCTTTCTCCCCGTACGCCGAGCAGGGTCTCGTGCCGGGACGGGTCGTGCGGGTGGACCGCGGTCAGTGCGACGTGATCACCGCCGACGGCACGGTCCGCGCCGACACCGCGTTCGTGGTGCCCCGTGACCCGATGCGGATCGTCTGCACCGGCGACTGGGTGGCGCTCGACGCCGACGGCGACCCGCGCTTCGTCCGTACGCTGCTGCCGCGCCGGACCGCCTTCGTCCGCTCGACCTCGTCGCAGCGGTCCGAGGGCCAGGTGCTCGCCACCAACATCGACCACATCGCCATCTGCGTCTCGCTCGCCGTCGAGCTGGACCTCGGACGGGTCGAGCGGTTCCTCGCGCTCGCCCTGTCCAGCTCCGAAGGCGCCGCACTGCTGGGCGACGGCCCCGGCGGAGAGCACCGGCCCCAGCCGATCGTGGTCCTGACCAAGGCCGACCTGGTGCCCGACGCGGTCACCCTGTCCCACCTCGTCCAGGACATCGAGGCCATCGCGCCAGGCGTTCAGGTGCTGCCCGTCAGCTCCACCACCGGCGAGGGACTCGACATCTTCGGGGCCGTCGTCTCCGGCGGCACGAGCGTGCTGCTCGGCATCTCCGGAGCGGGCAAGTCCACCCTGGCCAACACGCTGCTCGGCCAGGACGTGATGGACGTACAGGCGGCCCGCGACGTCGACGGCAAGGGCCGGCACACCACCACGACCCGCAATCTGCTGCTCCTGCCGCACGGGGGCGTCCTCATCGACACCCCCGGGCTCCGCGGGGTCGGCCTGTTCGACGCCGGGGCCGGGGTCGGCGAGGTCTTCTCCGAGATCGAGGAGCTGGCCGCGGGGTGCCGGTTCCACGACTGCGCCCACGAGGCGGAGCCGGGGTGCGCCGTCCTCGGCGCGCTGGAGGACGGAACCCTGCCCGAGCGGCGGCTGGAGAGCTACCGCAAGCTGATCCGCGAGAACCAGCGGATCGTGGCCAAGACCGACGCCCGGGTACGCGCCGAGATCCTGCGGGACTGGAAGCGCAAGGGCGCGGAGGGGCGCGCGGCCATGCAGGCCAAGCGCGGCCGGGTGCGGTAGCCGGGGGCGTACGGGTTCGACGTCCGAATCCCGCGAGTGCGGCGGCCCCGGCTGCCGCACACTGGACGGTGTGATGGACGATCGGACCCGGTACGAGGCGGTGAGCAGCCGCGACGCGCGGTTCGACGGCGCGTTCTTCTTCGCCGTCGTGACCACCGGCATCTACTGCCGGCCCAGCTGCCCCGCCGTCACCCCCAAACGCGCCAACGTGCGCTTCTACCCCACCGCGGCGGCGGCCCAGGCGGGCGGCTTCCGGGCCTGCCGCCGCTGCCGCCCGGACGCCGTGCCCGGCTCCGCCGAATGGAACGTCCGCGCGGACGTCGTCGGCCGGGCCATGCGCCTGATCGGCGACGGCGTCGTCGACCGCGAAGGCGTCCCCGGACTCGCCGGGCGGCTCGGCTACAGCGCCCGGCAGGTCCAGCGCCAGCTCAACGCGGAGCTGGGCGCGGGGCCCGTCGCGCTCGCCCGCGCCCAGCGCTCCCACACCGCCCGGGTGCTCCTCCAGACGACCGGGCTGTCGGTCACCGAGATCGCCTTCGCCGCCGGGTTCGCCAGCGTGCGGCAGTTCAACGACACCATCCGGCAGATCTACGCCCGCACCCCCAGCGCCCTGCGCGCCGAGGCCGGTACGGGGCTCGGCGGCGGACGCCGTGAGGGGCTGCGGGCCGGGGTTTCGCTGCGGCTCGCCCATCGCGGCCCGTACGCCACCGCCGCCCTGTTCGACCTGCTGGCCGCCGAGGCGGTCGACCGGGTCGAGGAGGTGGCGGGGACACCCGGCTCCCGCACCTACCGGCGCACCCTGCGGCTGCCGTACGGCTCCGGGCTCGTCGCGGTCGACGAGGCGTCGCCCGGCGGCCCGTGGCTGGAGGCCCGGATCCAGCTCACCGACCTGCGCGACCTGACCACCGCCGTTCAGCGGGTCCGCCGGCTGTTGGACCTGGACGCCGACCCGTACGCGGTGGACGAGGCGCTGGCCGCCGATCCCCGGCTGGCCCCGCTGGTCGCCGCCCGCCCCGGGCTGCGCTCGCCGGGCGCGGCCGACCCGGAGGAGGCCGCGGTGCGGACCCTGGTGGGGCGCGCTGAGGCCGGAAAGCTGGTCGAGCGGTACGGGAAGGCGCTGGACGTGCCGTGCGGCGGGCTCACCCATGTCTTCCCGGAGCCGGGCGTGCTCGCGGGTTCGGCCGAGGACCCGGCGCTGCGGGCCCTGGCCACCGCGCTCGCCGACGGCCGGCTGCGGCTGGACGCCGGGGCCGACCGGGACGAGGCGGAGGAGGCGCTGCTGACGCTGCCCGGGATCGGCCGGTCCACCGCCGCCCTGATCCGGATGCGGGCGCTCGGCGACCCCGACGTCGACCCGTACGGAACGCCGGGTGCGGAGCGGTGGCGGCCCTGGCGCTCCTACGCCGTACGCCACCGGGAAGCGGCGGGGGAGGCGGTCCCGAGCTGACGCGGGCCGCGGAGGCTCTCCGGCCACGCGCGGGCGCCCGGCCCTCCCGGGTGACGCGCGGGTGCCGGGCCCCCGGCCATGCGCGGGTGCCGGGCCCCGGCCATGCGCGGATGCTGGCGCCCGGCCCCCTCCGGCTCATGCGCGGGCGCCCGGCTCTCCGGCCCCTCCCGGCCCGCCGGCCACCCCCGCCCCGGTCAGCCCCAGAGCACCGCCCCCAGCCAGGCGCCCGCCACCAGCAGACAGCAGAACAGCTCCACCAGCACCGCATAGCCCGTCGCCCGCATCACCGACCGCACCGACGCCCAGCCCGCGCCCCGACTGCCCAGCCGCAGCCGTTCCGCGCCGAAGACGCCCCCCACGTACCCGAGGATCCCGCCGACCACGGGCACCACGAAGAACCCCACGATCCCCGCGACCCCGCCGATCATCAACGTCCGGCGGGGCGCCCCCGACTCACCCGGGCGGCGCGGTGGCAGCAGCGGTTTGAGGGCCTGGTTCAGCAGCATCAGCCCCGTCGCGCCGATCAGGACGCCCCAGGCGGCCGGTGTCATGTCGGTCAGGGCCCACCACAGCACCGCCGCCCAGACGATCGCCTGCCCCGGCACACCCGGCAGCAGTACGCCGACCAGACCCAGCAGCATGACCAGGCCGACGGCGACGAGCTGCCACACACTCATCTGACCAGCGTGCCGGAGAGTGTCCGGCTCCGCCCGTCAGCGCCCCGGCGACCTGCGGCGATGAGGCGGCGGGGCCCACGAACCCCAGGCCTCAGCCCTGCGGCCCGGTACGGGCCACCCAGCCGCGCTCGTACGCGTGCCAGCCCAGCTGGAGCCGGGTCGAGACGCCGGTCAGCTCCATCAGGCCCTTGACGCGGCGCTGGACGGTCCGCAGCCCCAGATCCAGCTGCTTGGCCACACTGGCGTCGGTCAGCCCCGCCAGCAGCAGCGACAGGATCTCCAGGTCCGTCGGATCCGGCCCGACCCCCTCCTCGCGCACCCCGCCGCCCTCGCCCAGCCGCAGCGGCATCGCCTCCCGCCACACCGCCTCGAAGAGGCCCATCAGCGACTCCAGCAGACCGCTGGCGTGCACGACCAGGGCGGCGGGCTCCGCGTCGCGCGCGGTCAGCGGGACCATGGCGAGGCTCCCGTCGGCCACCACCAGCTTCGTCGGCACCCGGTCCACCACCCGGCACTGCTCGTCCCGGCTCAGCGCCGCCGACAGCTCCAGGATCCCGTACGGCGTCGACAGCACCTCGCGCTCGACCACCACCCGGTAGCTCACCCCGCGCGAGGCGGCCCGCTCCTCGGACTCGTTCTCCATCCCGGTCACCGCGATCGGCTTCCCCGTCACCAGGGCGCACACCTCGGACACCGCGCCCAGCTGCAACTGGTGGAAGCGCTGGGTGACGGCGCTCGCCCCCGTCACCACCTCCACCAAATCGTGCACCGCCGGTTCGCTCGCCTCGGCCCGGTACTCCTCGGCGAGCAGCGCGGACGCCAGCTCCGCCTGCTCCAGCTCGTGCCGCTGCTGGATCAGCAGCGCCCCGAGCGCCACCCCGGGCGGCGCCGCCACCCAGCGCCCCGGCCGGGCCGAGGACTGGGCCGCCAGGCCCTGCTGCTCCAGCCGCCGCAGCACGCGCTCGGCGTCCGCCTCCGGAAGCGCCAACCGGTGCGCGAGATCGGTGAGCTCAGCGGCTCCCGCCGCGACGAGCGCGCGGTACGCGGTCTCCTGTCTCTCGTCGAGACCTATGGCCCCCAGCATTCTCCGACCTCCCCGGACGGTGGTGATCGCGCATCGCGGCGCCCCTGCGGCGGGTCCTGGGTGGCGGGAAAGGGCCACGGCGTAAACCCGCCGCCCACATCATCCCCCGTACCTCTGGCCCCTCTGCCACTGTGGCGCCACCGCAGCACCAACAATCTCCGGGATGCGGCCCCTTGGGCTGCTTTGTTCCGGATTGACCTGGGGAGAGCGATGCGCCCGATATCGCGTACGGCACTGGGAGCGGCGACCGCCGCCGTGCTCGCCGTCACCGTGATCGCGCCGTCGGTGGCCGCGCCACCGGACGGGCGAGACGCGAACAGACCGATCACCGGGAGCGCGGCCACCGCCGCCACCGGCCCGAAGCCCGTCACGCTGACGCTCGTCACCGGCGACCGGGTGCTGGTGACCACGGACGCCTCGGGCGCGCCCGCCGCCTCCGCCCTGCCCCGCGAGGACGGCAGCACCCCCCTCGTCCAGACCCGGCAGTCCGGCCCGGACCTGTACGTCTACCCCGAGTCCGCCGTCGCCGCCCTCGCCGCGGGCACCGTGGACGAGGAGCTGTTCAACGTCACCGGGCTCATCCGCCAGGGTTACGACGACAGCCGCGCCGACTCCGTCCCGCTGATCGCCACCTACACCGGCGATACCGCCCGCCGCACCCTCGTCACCCCGCGCGGGGCCGAGCGCGGGGCGACCCTCGACGTCATCGACGGACTCGCCCTGAAGGCCGACAAGAAGCAGGCCGCCGACTTCTGGGCCGACCTCACCGCGCCCCGCTCCCGCTCGGGCGCCGGCCTCAAGAAGCTCTGGCTCGACCGCAAGGTTCAGGCCAGTCTCGACAAGTCGACGAAGCAGGTCGGCGCGGACCGTGCCTGGGCCGCCGGCTACGACGGCACCGGCACCAAGGTCGCCGTCCTGGACACCGGCGCGGACGCCGAACACCCCGATCTCCAGGACCGGATCACCGCATCGGAGAACTTCACCGACTCACCCGACCCCGACGACCGCCAAGGCCATGGCACCCATGTCGTCTCCACCGTCGGCGGCTCCGGCGCGGCGAGCGACGGGAAGAACAAGGGCGTCGCGCCCGGCGCCGACCTGATGGTCGGCAAGGTCCTCAACGACAGCGGCTCCGGCGCCGCTTCCTGGATCATCGCGGGCATGCAGTGGGCCGTCGACAACAAGGCCGACGTCGTCTCGATGAGCCTCGGCAGCGCCGAACCCACCGACTGCACCGACCCGATGAGCCTGGCCGCCGAGGAACTCGGCAAGAACAAGGACACGCTGTTCGTGGTCGCCGCCGGAAACCTCGGCCCGTCCCTGAACACGGTCTCCTCGCCCGGCTGCGCACCCGGTGTCCTGACCGTGGGGGCCGTCGACCGCGACGACTCCACCGCGAACTTCTCCAGCCGCGGCCCCGCGATCGGCTCGCACACCCTCAAGCCCGAGATCGCCGCGCCCGGCGTCGCCATCTCCGCCGCAGCCGCCGGCGGCCGGGGCCCGGACGCGTACCGCTCGATGTCCGGTACGTCGATGGCGACCCCGCATGTCGCGGGCGCGGCAGCCGTGGTGAAGCAGCGTCACCCCGAGTGGACCGCCCAGCAGATCAAGGCGGCCCTGGTCTCCTCGGCGAGCAGCGCCGTCCCCGGTGACGTACGCGAGACCGGAGGCGGCCGTCTCGACGTCGACCGCGCCGTCCGTACGCCCGTGACCGGCGCTCCCGCCGTGCAGGGCGGCACCTTCAACTGGCCGCAGGACAAGAGCGACCGCACGACCGTCGCCGTGCCCTACACCAACACGAGCGGCAAGCCGGTGAAACTCTCGCTGAAGGTCGCGGGCGTCACCGGCAACGACGGCTCGACGGTCCGCTCGAAGATCGCCTCGCTCGGCCGGACATCCGTCACCGTGCCGGCCAGGGCATCCGTCGAGGTGCCCCTCACGCTCGCCCCCCGACGCCCGGCTGACCGCCGCCCAGTACGGCGATGTCACCGGCCGGGTCCTCGCCACGGCCACCGGGGGAGTGAAGGTCTCCACCCCGTTCTCCCTGTACGTGGCGCCGGAGACCGTCACCCTGCGCGTCAAGCTCGTCGACCGCACCGGAAAGCCCGCTGACGGCGTCTCCTCCCTCGACCTCATCGGCACCGACACCGCCTCCGGTGAACGACGCTTCAACGAGGGCGCCACGGACCAGACCTACCAGGTCCGTCCCGGCGCGTACTTCGTCTCCAGCTTCATCGGCTCACCCGACACCGCCGACCCGACCGGGCAACTCGTGGATTCTGTCGCCTATCTGGCGCGCCCTCAGCTGAATGTCACCAAGGACACCACCCTCGTCCTCGACGCCCGCAAGGCCCACCGCCTGAAGGTACGGACCGAGGACCGGGCCGCCGAGACCCGCGGCGCGACCCTCGCGTTCGGGCGCTCCTGGGACGACACCTGGCTGCACTCCGGATCCATCTCCGGCACCGGGATCATCAAGGACTACCTGATCGACGTCCAGGGCAAGGCCCGTGACGGGGAATTCGAGTTCGCCTCCTTCTGGCGCGCCTACGCCCCGCAGATCCAGAAGTTCTCCCTGGTCGGCGGAGCGGTCCTGCACCCCCGGCCCGCCACCACGGGCTCGGTCAACCTGGACGGCACCGGCCGCGCCGAGGTCGTCGACGCCGGTGCGGGCAGCGCCGCCGAACTGGAGGCCGCCGGAGCGAAGGACCGGATCGCCCTGGTGAAGGTCGGCGACGACACCTCGGGCGTCCTAACCCAGGCACGGGCCGCCCAGGCCGCCGGGGCGAAGGCGCTCCTGGTGCACCGCCCCTCGGCCGGCGACTGGCAGCCGGGCCTCGGCTACGGCGCCGCGCCCCTGCCGGTGCTCGGCCTGCGCGCCGACGAGGCCGCCGTGCTGACGACCGCCCTCGGCAGGGGGAAGGCGGAGGTCTCCTGGACCGCCACGGCCGTCAGCCCCTTCGTCTACAACCTGTCGTTCCCGGAGACGGGGCGGATCACCTCGGACCGCACCTACAAGGTCCGGGACAAGAAGCTCGGCTCGGTCGTCTCCACCCATGAATCCATGGGCGTGGCCGCCGACTTCGTCGACACGCTCCTCGTCTCCCGCCCCTACGGCGCGACCTACAGCGCGTCCTCCCTCGCCCTGGCCGCCGCCCCCGGAAAGCGCACCGAGTTCTACACGGCGGGGGACACCGTCTGGCAGAAGATGCTCTCCTCCAGCTTCCCCTGGGGCGAGCTGATGACGGGCGACGCCCGTGCGTACCAGGCCGGTCGGGCCACGACGGAGGAGTGGTACCGGGGCCTGCTGGTCCCGGGCGCCCCGCGCGACGCCCAGGGCGACGAGGCGCTCGCCGGTGAACGGCAGGGTGATCAGATCGGTTTCGCCCCGGCCTTCATGACCGACTCCGAACACGTCGGCCAGCAGGGCTCGTTCGGCGACATCGGCAATACACGGCTCACTCGGGAGGGCGAAGTCGTGGGCGAGAGCGGCTATCCGTTCGGTGTCTTCACCGTGCCCGCCGAGGACGCCGCGTACGAACTCACCCTGACGACCATGAAGATCGGCTCGCCCGCGGCGGTCTGGAAGCGGTCCACGCAGACGCAGACCACCTGGTCGTTCCGTTCCGAGCGGAAGCCGGACGTGGCGTCCCAGGGGCTCCCGCTGCTCTTCCCGCGCTACGACGTGCCCACCGACGGGATGAAGACGGTGCCCGCGAAGAACGGTCAGCGGATCGGACTCCAGGCGACCGGGCACGCCGGTTACACCCCCGGCGAACTCACCGGCGCGAAGGTCTCGTTCAGCTACGACGGCGGCGAGACCTGGCACGCGGCCACCACCGCGCAGCAGGGCGGCCGCTGGACCGCGACCGTCGACCACGCGGACGCGACCGGCCAGTCCGTCACCCTGCGCACGGAACTGAGCGACGCGAACGGCAACTCCGTCGTCCAGACCGTCAACGACGCGTACGCCGTGCGCTGAGAGGGCGGACACAGAGAGCCGTTGTACCGATGATCGGCTGAGCGTACGAGCGGCTGAAACGCCGAGATGCCGATCACCCGGACCGGTCCGCCGGGCGTCCTTCCCGTGGGGGGTGGGGCCGCCCGGCGGACCCCATTTACGGGCCACTTTTTCCCGATGCCCCGTTTTCGGGCCGCCTTCGCGGTGGACAATAAGGGCATGAGTCAGCAGGGGGAGAAGCCCGCCGCCCACGAGGACGACTGGTGGCGCAAGCTGTACGACGAGTCCGCGCCGGACACCGGTCCCAGCCGCGCGGCCGACAGCCTCGACGACCGCTTCGACTCCGTGTCGGACACGGTGAGCGGCCCGGCGGACACGCGCCGGGCCACCGGGCGCGAAACCGCCCGCGACCCGTACGCGGACGCCTACGAGGACCCGTTCGCGGACCGCTACGAGGCCCCGGACGCCGAGAGCGACGAGGCCCCGTACGCCGATCACTACGAGGCCCCGGCCCCGGATGCGTACCGGCCGCCGCCGGAGCAGGGCCGGTCCGTGGTGGCGCAGAGGGGGCCGGGCGGGGGCGCGGGCCCGGACCGGGCTGCTGCCCCGGACGCCGACACGAGCGTGGCCCCCGGCCCGCCCTCGGCCCCTGGTCCTGGAGCGGCGCCAGGCCCGTCGGCGGCCTCGGGCCCGTCCCCGGCCCCGGGACCGGGCCGGGTGCCGGACCTGGGAGACGCCTCGGATCCGTCGCCGGCCCCGGGCCGTACCCCGGTTTCCGCAGCGGGACCGGGGCCGGACCTCGTGGCGGACCGGCCCGATGGGCCGCCGCCTCCGGGCCGTTCCCCGGCCCCGGCAGCGGATCCGGGCCCGATCGCGGCCCCCGCTCCGGATACCGGCCCGGCCCCGGACCCCCGGCCTGCCCCGGCCGACAGTCCGGGACCGGCCCGGGCCCCCGGCTCGGGGGCGGCCGCGCCGTCGGCCACGGCAAGGGCCTCCGTCCAGCCCACGCCCCCCGCCCCCGCCCCCCGCCCGGGGGCCCCCCCCCCCCCCCCCCCGGCCGCGGCCCCGGAGGGGGCGCCCCCCCCCCCCCCGCCCCCCCGCACCGCCCCCCCCCCCCCCCCCCCCCCCCCCCCCGGCACCCGGCCCTGTGCCCCCGCCCCCCGGCCCCGTGCCGGATCCCCGTATGTCGACCCCGCCCCCGCCTCCCCCCGTAACGTCGCCACCCGCACCCCGGCCCGTATCGCCTCCGGCCTCCCCTCCCGCCGCGCCCCCCACCACCGTCTTCCCCGCCCCCTGGGAAGCGCCCGCCGGGCAGTCGGGGCCCCGGACGTTCGTCACGCCGCGCGTGCCGGAGCAGAGCGAGCCGGACGCGGGGCCCGTCGCGTCCGACCCCAGCGCCCTGCACGAACTGCCGCCGGACCCGGCGACCGCCGTCGACGCACGGCCCGCCGTCGGGCATCTCGGGGACCGGCCGCCCACCTATGACGCCGAGCCCTCCGCCCTGCCCTCCGCCACCTCGGAGAACCTGGACGGCCTTGTCCCCGACACCGTCCTGGACGGCGCGCGCTACGGGACGTACACCCTGCGCGCCGCCTCCGTGCGCGGCGACTCCGCCCGCTTTCGGGGCGAGCCCCGGCGCGACGGGCTGCTCACCGCCCGCTTCGGGGCCGCCGAGAGCGCCCTCGTCCTCGTCGCCGTCGCCGGGGGCAGGCGGGACGGCGAGGCGGCCCACCTCGCCGCGGCCGACGCCTGCCGCTGGATCGGTGGGGCCGTCGCCCGCAGCCACCTCCGGCTCTCCGAGGACATAAGAGCCGGCCGCCGGGGCGACCTGAAGTCAGGTCTGCACCGGCTCACCGACCGTACGTACGGCAAGCTGCGCGCCCGCGCCGCCGAACTCGGCGTCGAACCCGACGCGTACACCGCGAGCCTCCGGTGTCTCCTGCTGTCCGCCGACCCCGACTGCCGCACCCGGGTCTTCTTCGGCGTCGGCAGCGGCGGCCTCTTCCGCCTCCGCGACGGGCTCTGGCAGGATCTGGAGCCCTTCATCCCGGAGGGCGGCCCGGCCGCGCGGCCCGGCGACGAGCCGGAGGCGGGACCGGACGGGGACCGGCTGACCATGGACCTCCAGATCACCGGGCCGGCGTCCCCGAACGCCGAAGGGCCCCCGCAGTCGCCGGCTCAGCCCTTCCGGTTCCGGGCCTCCGTGGCGCGGCCCGGCGACACGCTCATGCTGTGCAGCAACGGACTCGCCGAGCCCATGCGCGGCGAACCGGCCCTCCCCGGCGAACTCGCCGAGCGCTGGGGGAGCGGAGGGCCGCCCGGCCTGCCCGCCTTCCTCGCCGACACCCAGCTCCGCATCAAGGGGTACGCCGACGACCGCACCTGCGCCGCCGTCTGGGAGGCGTAACCGCGCGCCCCGTGGGTTGATGGACTCCGGAGTCCGGCGAACGGCGTTTCGGGCTCCGGAGTCCGGACAACCGAAGTGCACGGAGCACGGGCAAGGAAAGGGCGCGCACCCATGGCCAAGCAGAACGTGGCGGAGCAGTTCGTCGACATCCTCGCCAGGGCGGGCGTCAAACGTCTGTACGGCGTCGTCGGCGACAGCCTGAACCCCGTCGTGGACGCCATCCGGCGTAACTCGGCCATCGACTGGATCCACGTCCGCCACGAGGAGACCGCCGCCTTCGCGGCCGGAGCCGAAGCGCAGGTCACCGGCTCGCTCGCGGCCTGCGCCGGCTCCTGCGGGCCGGGCAATCTGCATCTGATCAACGGCCTGTACGACGCGCATCGCTCCATGGCCCCGGTGCTGGCCCTCGCCTCGCACATCCCCTCCAGCGAGATCGGCCTCGGCTACTTCCAGGAGACCCATCCGGAGCTGCTGTTCCAGGAGTGCAGCCACTACAACGAGATGATCTCCAACCCGGAGCAGATGCCGAGGCTGCTCCAGACGGCGATCCAGCACGCCATCGGCCGCGGCGGCGTCAGCGTCGTCACCATGCCGGGCGACATCGCCTCCAAGCCCGCCCCCGAGAAGTCCATCGAGCATGCCCTCGTCACCGCGCGGCCTACCGTACGGCCCGGCGACGAGGAGATCGACAAGCTCTGCCGCATGGTGGACGAGGCCAAACGGGTGACGCTGTTCTGCGGCAGCGGCACGGCCGGGGCGCACGCCGAGGTCATGCAGTTCGCGGAGAAGGTCAAGTCCCCGGTCGGGCACGCGCTGCGCGGCAAGGAGTGGATCCAGTACGACAATCCGTACGACGTCGGCATGAGCGGGCTGCTCGGTTACGGGGCCGCGTACGAGGCGACGCACGAGTGCGACCTCCTCATCCTGCTCGGCACGGACTTCCCGTACAACGCCTTCCTCCCGGACGACGTGAAGATCGTCCAGGTCGATGTGCGTCCCGAGCACCTGGGACGCCGCTCCAAGCTCGACCTCGCGGTCTGGGGCGATGTGCGCGAGACCCTGCGCTGCCTCATCCCCCGGGTGCAGCCCAAGTCCGACCGCAAGTTCCTCGACCGGATGCTGAAGAAGCACGCGAACGCCCTGGAGGGCGTGGTCAAGGCCTACACCCGCAAGGTCGAGAAGCACGTCCCGATCCACCCCGAGTACGTCGCCTCCGTGCTGGACGAGATGGCCGACGAGGACGCCGTGTTCACCGTCGACACCGGCATGAACAACGTGTGGGCCGCCCGCTATCTGACGCCCAACGGCAAGCGCCGGGTGATCGGTTCGTTCAGCCACGGCTCGATGGCCAACGCCCTGCCGCAGGCGATCGGCGCCCAGTTCACCGACCTGAACCGGCAGGTCGTCGCGATGTCCGGCGACGGCGGATTCTCCATGCTGATGGGCGACTTCCTCACCCTGGTCCAGTACGACCTGCCGGTGAAGGTCGTCCTGTTCAACAACTCCTCGCTCGGCATGGTCGAGTTGGAGATGCTGGTGGCCGGGCTGCCGTCGTACGGGACCACCAACAAGAACCCCGATTTCGCCGCCATCGCCCGCGCGGCCGGCGCCTACGGCGTACGCGTGGAGAAGCCCAAGCAGTTGCAGGGCGCGCTCAAGGACGCGTTCAAGCACAAGGGCCCCGCGCTCGTCGACGTGGTCACCGACCCGAACGCGCTCTCCATCCCGCCGAAGATCAGCGCCGACATGGTCACCGGCTTCGCGCTCTCCGCCAGCAAGATCGTGCTGGACGGCGGAGTGGGCCGGATGCTCCAGATGGCCCGCTCCAACCTCCGTAACGTGCCGCGTCCTTAAGCCCTTCAGGCGGGTGTCAGGCGCACCGTCAGGATCTGGAACGGCCGCAGGTCGAGGACCAGCCCGTCCTCGTCGGTCTCCGCCGGGTGCAGCGGCCGCTCCAGCAGATCGGTGATCCGGGCCTCCGCGACCGGGGACGACACCGTCAGTCGGGTCCGCGCCCGGCCGCCCGCCGACTCGTAGAGCCGTACGATCACGTCCCCGCTGCGGTCCTCGGCGAGCTTGACCGACTCGACCGTCACCGCCGGGTGCCCTGTCGACACGAGTGCGGGCACCACCGGGGCCACCGCCGCCCGCAGCGGGAGGTTCAGCGCCAGGCCCTCCCGTACGGCGTCCGTCACCCCCGCGCCCGGCGCGAGCGCGTAGCGGAAGCGGTGCACGCCCAGGTCGGTGTGCGGGTCGGGGCTGTGCGGGGCGCGCAGCAGCGTGAGCCGGACCGTGGTGCCGAGGCCGTCCGGGTGCGGGGTGCGGGTCACATCGTGGCCGTACGTCGAGTCGTTGAGCAGCGCGATGCCGTAGTCGGGCTCGGCGACCCGCAGCCAGCGGTGGGCGCAGATCTCGAAACGGGCCGCGTCCCAGGACGTGTTGTCGTGGGTCGCCCGGTGGACATGGCCGAACTGGATCTCGGCGGTGGACCGTTCGGCGTGGACGTCGAGCGGGAAGGCCGCCTTGAGGACCTTCTCCGACTCCTGCCAGTCCACCTCGGTGTCGACGTCGAGCTGCCGGCCCCCCGCCGCGAGCCGCAGCTCCTGCACGACGGTCGACTTCCCGAACGAACGCACCACCCGCACGGCCGCCCGGAGCGGCCCGTCCTCCACCAGCGACACGGAATCGGCGGCGGTGAGATCGGTGCGGGTGCGGCGGTAGTGCCGGTCGATGTCCCAGGCGTCCCAGTGGTTGGGGTGGTCCGGGTGCAGCTGGAGGAGGTTGGCGCGGGTGCCGGGGATCAGCACCTCGCGCCCGGCGAGCAGATCGCGGACCGACGGGACCAGCCCGTCGCCGTCCACCACGACCCGCACCAGCCCGTTGTCCAGGACGATGGCACCTGAATCCGAGGCTTCCGCCGTCACCGCGTGCTCCGGGACCGAGGCCCCGTCGAGCAGGCCCGCCCCGAGCCCCGGACTCCGCGCCAGCACCGCGGCCCGGCCCTCGCCGAGCTCCTGGACGTGCGCCCCGGACGGCAGCACCCCGGCCGCCTCCGTGTCCAGCTCGACCACCTGGACCCGGTCGTACGGCGAGGAGTTGAGCGCCACCATGCCCTCGGCCGCGCCCAGCGAGGCCACCGCCTCGGCCACCAGGTCCGCGAGCTCGGCGCGCACCTCCTCATAGGTGTCGCGGGCCTCGCGGTGCACCCAGGCGATCGACGAACCGGGCAGGATGTCGTGGAACTGGTGCAGCAGCACCGTCTTCCACACCCGGTCCAGGCGCTCGTACGGATAGCGGTGGGCGGGGGAGCGCAGCGCGGCTGCCGTTGCCCACAACTCGGCCTCCCGCAAAAGGTGTTCGCTGCGGCGGTTGCCCTGCTTGGTCTTCGCCTGCGTGGTGTACGTGGCCCGGTGCAGCTCCAGATACAGCTCGCCCGACCAGACGGGCGCCCGCTCCCCGTACTCCTCCTCGGCCGCCGCGAAGAACGCCGAGGGCTTCTCGACCGTCACGCGCGGCGAGCCCTCCAGGTCCCGCAGTCGGCGGGCCCGCTCCAGCATCTCGCGAGTCGGTCCGCCCCCGCCGTCGCCCCAGCCGAACGGCACCAGCGAACGCGTCGCCCGGCCCTTGTCGGCGAAGTTCTCCTCCGCGTGCGCCAGTTCGCGGGCATGAAGCTGGGCGTTGTACGTGTCGACCGGCGGGAAGTGCGTGAAGACCCGGGTGCCGTCGATGCCCTCCCACCAGAAGGTGTGGTGCGGCATCTTGTTGTGCTGGTTCCACGACAGCTTCTGGGTGAGGAACCACCGCACCCCGGCCAGCCGGGCCAGTTGGGGGAAGGCGGCGGTGTAGCCGAAGGAGTCCGGCAGCCAGATCTCCTCCGTCTCGACGCCCAGCTCCTCCTCGAAGAACCGTTTGCCGTGCACGAGTTGGCGGGCCAGCGCCTCACCGCCCGGCATGTTGGCGTCCGACTCCACCCACATCGAGCCGACCGGCGACCACTGCCCGGCCGCCACCGCCTCCTTGATCCGCTCCCAGACGTGCGGCTGGTGCTCCTTCACCCAGGCGTACTGCTGGGCCTGCGAACAGGCGAAGACCAGCTCCGGGTAGTCCTGCGCGAGGGCGGTGACATTGGCGAACGTACGCGACGCCTTGCGGACGGTCTCGCGCAGCGGCCACAGCCACGCCGAGTCGATGTGCGCGTGCCCGGCCGCCGAGATCCGGTGCGCGCTCGCGGATGCGGGCCGCGCCAGCACCTCGGCCAGCGCCGCCCGGCCCGCCGCCGCGGTGCCGGAGACGTCGTGCAGATCCAGCGCGTCGAGCATCGACTCCAGCGCCCGGAGGATCTCGTGCCGCCGTGACCGGTCGGCGGGCAGCTCGTGCATCAGCTCGGAGAGCACCTCGATGTCGAGGACCAGATGCCAGACCTCCTCGTCGAGGACCGCGAGGTCGGCGCAGGCGAAGCGGTACAGCGGCCGGTCGCCGGCGGTCAGCACATCGCCGAGGGGGGTCGGCTCGAAACCGTGCTCCAGGACCGCCGGATTGGCCGCCGCCTCCAGCAGCAGATCCACCGGCTCCCCGCCTGCCGCCGGGTGCGCGAGCGGCAGATGCCGATTGCGGGGATGCACACCCTTCAGGGGGACGCCCAGATGGTCGTACAGCATGCCTTCCGCCTGGAACCCCGGCCCCTGGCCGGTGAACCCCGGATCGACGACCACCTCCACCCGGCGCCCCGACCAATCGTCGGGCACCGCGCCCCGGAGCCGGAACCAGCTGGTGGACCAGGGCTTCCCCCACTCCGTACCGGCCGCGAACGGCTCGAAGTCCGCCCCGAGGGCCTCCGACACCGGTACCGGCTCGCCCGGAACGTGCCACACGGTCAGGGCGAGCGGGGTGCGGGCGGCGTACTGGGCCGGGCGGACGAACTGGTGGAGGGCCCTCTCCAGGCGGCCCTCCACCAGGGTGCGGTCGTCGTGCATCACAGCTCCTCGGGAAGGTGCGGGGCTCAGGTTCCTTCCCCGGGAGCGTGCGGAACACCCCTCGGAAGCGGGGTTCAGCAGTCGTGGTCGACCAGGTCGAAGGAGGCGTAGTGGTCGGCGGTGTAGTAGTCCTCCTCCGTCTGCTCGCCGGTGACCATCCGGCGGGCGCCGCGGGTGTCCGAGCCGGGCGTGATGACCGTGTACTCGTGGTAGTAGCCGGTGGACCGGTCGGGGAGCAGGCCCTCCCGGTTCTGGAAGACGGTGCCGTCCTGCTCGTACGGGAACGGCCCGCCCTGCTCGATCAGATCCAGGGTGTCGTGCGCCTGGGGCGGCAGGGCGGAGTAGCAGATGCTGCCCACGGCCGCCGCCCGGAACGCGGTCGCGGAGTAGGCGGTGGTGGAGGTCGTCGCCGGGGTGGCGGCCTGGGCCGTGACCGGTCCCGAGGCGAGCAGGAGGGACAGGAGGGCGGCCGAGCCGCCGAGCCGGGTGATGCGTGGGGGGATGCGCATGCCATCATGATGACGCGCGTAGAAGCCGAGTCGTCAACGTCAACTCAGCGGTGTTCGCGGGACGTTGACCGGAGCTGCGCCTATGTGGTGATGGCGTGCGCGGGTGGGATGTTCCGTGCGCCCCTCACCGCTTCCGACCGTTCACTTCTTGACGGGCCCATAAGCGTGACCGTGTGCGTACAGGGGCATGCATCCCGTGAGGCTGTTCGACGGACAGCCGAATCGAAGGAGGTCGGTTCACTGTGCGGGCGGGGGAAATGGCGAAGCGTCAGAAGAGGACCGTGGTCGTCGAGGGGCGCGGCCCCCGGGGCCGGAGACCGGGTGAGGCGCCGCAGCCGGCCCGGATGCGCCGAAGAGTCGGGCACGCCGAGCGGTCGGCGGTGGGGGAAGTCCGCCGGGAGCTGCGGGAGTTCCTCCGACACCGCTCCGGCCAGGAACAGACCGAGGCGGCGGAGCTGCTCGTGAGCGAGCTGGTGACCAACGCGCTCATCCACACCCGGCACGGGGCCGTGGTCACCGCCACGGCGACCTCCGCCCGACTGCGGGTGGAGGTTCAGGACTTCGCGTCCGAGGATCTGCCCGCGCCGTACGTACCGAACGCCGACGACGGTACGCACGGCAGGGGCCTGATCCTGGTCCGGAGCCTGGCCGACGCCTGGGGCGTGCAGGCACAGGCCCTGGGCAAGACCATCTGGTTCGAGCTGCACGGCGGAAGGGCCTGAGAAGCCCACCGCCGCGCGGCTCGATCAGCCGAACTGCTGCTCCAGATCCTTCAGTTTCTGTTCCAGCGAGTCGAGCCGCGGGAGTGTCTGGGTATCGTCCTCAGCGGTGAGGTCGACGGTCCGAGGGTCACTTCCCTGGTTCGGCGCGTCCAGGCTCTTCGGGCTCGAACCATCGGCTGTCTGCTTCGGGCCGACGGCTTGCAGGGATGGCCGGGGTCGCAGGGGCAGCTGACCCGGCTCCGCTATGGCGGGCTCCGCGACGGCCGGCGTCCCGCCTCCCGAGGCCGGGGCCAGGGCGGGCACATCGACCTGCTGCCCGCTCCGGCCGCGTCCCCAGACCCGGTTCTGCCGGTTCAGGGCCTTGATACGGGCCCGGTCCAGCTTGGCCTGGTCCCTGCGGCGCAGCCGGTCCTGCTCCTGCTCCTTCCGGTCCTCCCGGACCTCGTCCACCGCCTCGTCCAGGGTGCGGACGCCCTCCAGGAGCATCAGCGACCAGGCGCCGAAGGTCTCCCGGGGGGCCCGCAGCCAGCGGACGATCCGGATCTGCGGCAACGGACGGGGCACCAGGCCCTGTTCGCGCAGTGCCGCACGGCGGGTCTGCTTGAGCGCGCGGTCGAAGAGCACCGCGGCCGAGAGCGACATCCCCGCGAAGAAGTGCGGGGCGCCCGCGTGGTCCATGCCCCGGGGGGCGTGCACCCAGTTGAACCAGGCGGCGGCCCCGGCGAACGTCCACACCAGCAGCCGGGAGCCGAGTGCCGCGTCTCCGTGGCTCGCCTCCCGTACGGCCAGCACGGAACAGAACATCGCGGCCCCGTCCAGTCCGAACGGCACCAGATACTCCCAGCCGCCGCTGAGGCTCAGGTTCTGCCGGCCGAAGCCGACGAGCCCGTGGAAGGAGAGCGCGGCGGCGACCGCCGCGCAGCAGAACAGCAGGACGTAACTGGCGGTGGCGTACAGCGCTTCCTTGCGTCTGCGGCGTTCCTCGCTGCGTTCCCAGGAGTCGTCGGCCGCGGCCTTGCCGGCGGCACGCTTGCCGCGTGCGACCACCGTCACCGCCGCCATGACCCCCACGAGCAGTACGGCGCCCGGAAGCAGCCAGTCAAGCGATATGTCGGTCAGTCTCATGCGCGGTCCCTTGCGTCACGTAGGGCGTTTCGTGCGCCATCGTGACGGAATTCCCGTCCCGCTCCGGTGGTTTCGGGACAAGAGCACGCCATGGGGGTGGGAGAGGATATCGATGGGTGGAATCTTCTCGAACGACCGCCCGGTGAGCCGAGTTGCGTTCGATTCCACGTCATCCGGACGGGCGGTGTGGATGCCGCGCGGATCAGGAAGCGGTGGCGAGCTTCCGCACCCGGTCCGCGTCACAGGTACGCGGGCAGGTCACACAGGTGTCCTCGGGGCGCAGGGTGTAGAAGAGGCAGCAGCTCGCCCGGTCCCGGGTCGGCAGCGACTGCCCGTCTGGCCCGGTCAGCTCACGGAAGCCCGCGGTGCCGACGTACGGCTTCGTGGTGCCGGGGAGCAGCAGCTCCAGCTCGGCCATCGCCCGGCGCTCCTCGCCCAGCAGATGCGCGATGTACCAGAGGCCCTCGACGATCTCGTCCGTCGCCATCCCCCACAGGGCCCGCTTCCCGCGCCGCATGCGCGGCCCGAAGCCCTCCAGCACCGGACCGAGGTGCTCGGTCAGCGAGGCCAGGACCTCGGCCCGCAGCGCCGTCCCGTCCGGAACGACCCGGGCCCCGGGCAGGGTCGCCGCAGGGTCGTCCGGCAGGCAGGCGAATTCCCTCACCCGTACGGTCAGGTGTCCCAGCGCCCGCTGGAAGGCCACGTCCTCGACCGGGATCCGCGGCACCCGGCGCTGGAGGAACCACGGCACCGTCACCAGGAGGCAGGCGGGCCAGGCGTACCGGTGGAGGCCGAAGCTCGCCACCACGTCCGGGCGGGCCTGCCGGCCGTAGTCGCGCAGCACCTGGGCGTTGTCCCAGGCCAGGAAGGTGTCCACGGCGGGGCCGCCGGCCGCCAGCTCCGCGGCGCCGACCCAGCCCGCGCCGGACGGGGCGACGGCGTCACCGTCGAGCACGTCGGCCCGCAGACCGGGGAACACCTCGGTCAGGCGGGTGTACGCGGCGGTCACGGGGGACGTCGCGGCACCGGTGAACGGCGGGGAGAGGGTCATGCAGGGGACCACCGAATCGGGATCGTTTGCAGGTAAGGCTTACCTTACCCGACGTCATCGATGTTTGAACCGCGGCCTCCTCCCTCTATCGTGCACAGGAGGTCCGGCGCACGCGAGTCGGCCCGCAG
Source organism: Streptomyces sp. NPDC058375 (assembly GCF_042723425.1). NCBI lineage: Bacteria > Bacillati > Actinomycetota > Actinomycetes > Kitasatosporales > Streptomycetaceae > Streptomyces > Streptomyces sp. NPDC058375. The sequence continues at coordinate 22,182 of NZ_JBHXJG010000028.1, forward strand.
CAGGCGGAGGAGGTCCGGTGGAGCAGGGCAGCGCGCGCGAGGGCGTACGTCCGGCGTACGCCCCCGGAGCGTTCCCGCACGCCCCGGCGGAGAGCCGGACTCCGGGGAACAGAGTGCCGCAGGACCGCGTGCCGGAGCAGGCCCGGGGCGAACACACCCACAGCGAGCCTCCCGCGCCGCGTGCCGTCCAGCGCCACTCCGTGCGCGGCCAGGTCCTGGACGCCCTGCGCTCCGCCCTCGTCGACGGCGAGCTGGTGCCCGGCCAGGTGTACTCCGCCCCCGCGCTCGGCGCCCGCTTCGGGGTCTCCGCGACGCCGGTGCGCGAGGCCATGCAGCGGCTGGCCGTCGAGGGCGCCGTCGAGGTCGTGCCGAACCGCGGCTTCCGGGTCAGCGAACGCGGCCCCCGCGAGCTGGCCGAGCTGGCCGAGGTACGGGCCCTGATCGAGGTCCCGGTGATGCTGCGCCTGGCGCGTACGGTCCCGGCGCACCGCTGGAGCGTCCTGCGCCCGCTGGCGGACGCCACCGTCGCGGCGGCCGCCGTGGGGGACCGGGCCGCCTACGCCGATTCGGACCGGGCCTTCCACCGGGCGGTCCTCACGCTGTCGGGCAACGAGCAGCTCGTGACCGTCGCCGACGAACTCCACCGGCGCTCCCAGTGGCCGCTGGTCGCGGGCCCCGCCACCCGCCGGGCCGAGCTGCTGGCCGACGCCGCCGAGCACACCGCCCTGCTCGACGCCCTCATCGCCCAGGACCTCACCGTCGTGCAGGCCCTGGTCCGCGAACACTTCACCGGCGCCGACGGCTGACCGGCGGCGGCCTCGCGGCCCCGCCGCCGGCCCGCCCGCACGCCTCCGCTCAGCTCGCCTCGGCGGTGCGCGGGGCCGGGGGGCCCAGATACGGGGCCAGCCAGGTGGGCACGCCGCCCAGCAGCCGGAACAGCCGGCCGGCCTCGGCGCGCAGCCGGGTCGCCTCCGGTTCGTCCTCCGCCCCGGCGAGGGAGATCAGCGCCGGGGCCGTACCGACCAGGAACCCCAGCTCCTCCCGGATCCGCAGCGACTCCGCGAAGCCGTGCCGGGCCTCGGCCAGCTCCCCCTCGCGCAGCGCGAGCGCGGCCAGATGGCGCCAGGTGGAGGACAGGAGCAGCTCGTCGCCCAGCGTCGCCGCACCGGCGTGCGCCCGGCGGAAGGCGGCACGCGCCGCCTGCGGCGACTCCGCGATGTTCTGGGCGATCAGCCCCCGGCGGAAGTCCAGCAGCGGCCGGGCGGGTGACGCGGGGGCCAGCAGGGCCGCCGACCGGCTCAACGCCACGCTCGCCTCGTCGGCCCGGTCCCGCACCGCCAGGAGGGTCGAGGCGTACGCCAGATGGCCCCGCTCGGAGGCGGCCGAGCCCCGCTCGTCGTCGCTGCGGGCGATGGCCTCCGCCGTGCGCAGGGCGTCCTCGGCCTCGGTCCAGCCCTGTCCGGTGTACAGGCACCGCTCGGTCAGCAGCGCGGTGCGCTGGAGCGCGGCGGCCGGATCGGTGCTCGTGTGGTGCTCCAGCAGGGCGGCCGCGTCCGTCCAGCAAGCGCGTGACCGCAGCCGCCATACCGCGGTCTGGAGCGGAGGATCGTCATCTGCTGTCGTTCCGGAACCAGACATGGCGGTATGCGCCACATTGCCCTCCCCGAGCGCGCCATTGTGCTGTTGAGTGCTTGAGTGATGCCGCATCTCAGCATGGATCGGCACTCCGGGCCAAGGGGTCCGGGCAATGTCAGGTGAAAGATTTCACAATCGGTCGGAGCGCGACGGGGCCCGGCGGACCCCGTGCGCGGCCGGAAGATCAGCTCATGCGCAGGGCGAGGAAGAAGTCGAGCTTGTCCTCCAGGCGCGAAAGGTCACGCCCCGTCAACTGCTCGATGCGCCCGACGCGATAGCGCAGTGTGTTGACGTGGAGGTGCAGCCGGGCCGCGCAGCGGGTCCAGGACCCGTCGCAGTCCAGGAAGGCCTCCAGCGTCTCGATCAGCTCCGCCCGGTGGCGCCGGTCGTAGTCGCGCAGCGGGTCCAGCAGCCGTGCGGTGAAGGCGCGCCGGACGTCGTCCGGGACGAACGGCAGCAGCAGCACGTGCGAGGCCAGTTCGTGGTGACCGGCCGCGCAGACCCGGCCCGGGCGGGCCGCGGCCACCCGGCGGGCGTGCCGGGCCTCCTCCAGCGCGCCGCGCAGTCCTTCGGCGGAATGCACGGCCGCGCTGACACCCAGTGTCAGCCTGCCGTCCTCGGCCAGTCCCGCCGAGAGCGGTTCGCGCACCGAGGCGAGCAGCGCGTCGGCGTGCAGCCCGGGCTCCCCGTCGAGGGCGTCGGCGTCCTCGCCGCCGGCCGCGTCGACCTCCGTACCCTCGCCGGGCTCGGTGGGCGCGGTGACGATCGCGGGCAGCGGCACCAGGGCGATGGCCTCGTCGCCCGTGTGGGCGACGGCGATCCGGTCGGCGGAGTCGGGGCCGCTGACCGCCGGGTCGACCAGGATCTCCTCCAGCAGCGCCTGGGCCACCGGACCGCTCGCGATCTCGCCCGCGGCGGCGGCCTGGCCGGGGTCGGTCCAGTCGACCCGGGCCACCACGACCTGCCACTGCGGGGCCACGCCGAGGCCGGGCAGCAGGACCGGTGCGGCGACCCGCAGCCTGGCCGCGATCTCGGCGGGGGCGGCGCCCGCCTGGACCAGCTCCAGCACCTCCTGGGCGAGCCTGCGGCGTACCGTACGGGCCGCGTCGCGGCGGTCGCGTTCGACCGCGATCAGCTGGGTGACGCCCTGGAGCAGGTCGAGCCGGGCCGCGGGCCAGTCCGAGGCGTCCGCCTCGACCGCCAGCAGCCAGTCGGACAGCACCGACTCCCGTACGTCGCGGGCGGCCGGCGCCGCGCCCCGGCCGGTGTTCCGGATCGGGAAGAGCGAATACGTCGTACCGGCGACCGCCGCACGGTGCGGACCCCGGCGGCCGGTCCGGGTCGCGGCCAGGTGGTGCCCGGCCAGCGCCGCGCCCAGCGGCCCGGGCAGCGGAGCGCCCGCCCCGGCGATCTGGCGGCCGGTGGGGGAGAGGACCCAGGCCCGCAGGTCCAGGTCGGAGGTGAGGAGGTCCAGGACCACCTCGGGGCCGCCGCCCGCCGGGCCCGAGGTCATCAGCCGCCGGTGCCGGTCCACCACGGCCGCCAGATCGCCCGCCCGCTCGCCGGAGACCTGACGTACGACGTACTCGGTGATCGTCGCGAACGCAACGGTCTCGTGCACGGCGAAAAGAGGGAGGCGGTGGTGCAGGCACGCCTCGACCAGATCGGACGGGATGTCGCCGAGCTCCGCCTCGCCGGCCGCGAGACCGGCCACCCCGGCGCCCGCCAGGATCCGGACGAACGGCTCGGAGTCCGCCGCGTCCCGGCGCCAGGCCAGGCCCGTGAGCACCAGTTCGCCGCCGGAGAGGTAGCGGCTCGGGTCGCGCAGGTCGGTCGTCATGACGCCCCGGACCGTGCGGTCCAGCTCGTCCTCGCCGCCGAGCAGCCGCAGGCCCAGCGCGTCGGTCTCCAGCAGTGCGCGCAGCCGCATCTCGTCGCCGCCGATCTTTTCGTGGAAGGAGCAGGTGAAGGTGGTGGAGGGGGAGGTGGTGAAGGAGGTCGTGGGGCGGGGGGTGAAGCAGGTCGTGGGGTGGGGGAGCGGAGGGGCGAACGGGTATCTGTGAATTACGGAGAGGTTACTGATCTCCGCCATTCGTTCGAATCTACAAGACGAGGACGGAGACCAGCCAACTCCTTCAGTGTTTCGGTGACTGCACCGGCCGGGGCTGGGCTTGTGTACTGGGCCACACACCACGTGAACACCATATGAACGAGCCAGTCGAGGCAGGCCGTCCCCGGCCCCGGCGAACGACCGATTGAGAAGAAGAGAGCCACTCATGGACTTCCTTCGCCCCGCCAGCTGGGAGGAGGCGCTCGCCGCCAAGGCCGAGCACCCCACGGCTGTGCCCATCGCGGGCGGCACCGATGTGATGGTCGAGATCAACTTCGACCACCGGCGGCCCGAGTACCTCCTGGACCTGAACCGCATCGGTGAGCTGTCCGAGTGGGAGGTGGGCCAGGAGAAGGTGCGGCTCGGCGCCTCCGTGCCGTACAGCAGCATCATGGACCACCTGCGGGCCGAGCTGCCCGGCCTGGCGCTCGCCTCGCACACCGTCGCCTCCCCGCAGATCCGCAACCGCGGCGGCGTCGGCGGCAACCTCGGCACCGCCTCGCCGGCCGGCGACGCGCACCCGGCCCTGCTCGCGGCCGACTGCGAGGTCGAGGCCGAATCCGTACGCGGAACGCGGCTGATTCCTATCGACGCTTTCTACACAGGCGTCAAGCGCAACGCCCTGGAGCCGGACGAGCTGATCCGCGCGGTGCACATCAAGAAGGCCGACGGACCGCAGCAGTACTCCAAGGTCGGCACGCGCAACGCCATGGTCATCGCCGTCTGCGCGTTCGGTATCGCGCTGCACCCCGAGACCCGCACCGTGCGCACCGGCATCGGTTCCGCCGCCCCGACCCCGGTCCGGGCCAAGGAGGCGGAGGACTTCCTGAACGCCGCGCTCGACGAGGGCGGCTTCTGGGACAACGGAAAGATCATCACTCCCGCGATCGCCAAGCAGTTCGCCGCCCTCGCGTCCGGCGCCTGCAACCCGATCGACGACGTGCGCGGCACGGCGAAGTACCGCAGGCACGCGGTCGGCATCATGGCCCGCCGCACACTCGGCTGGACCTGGGAGCAGTACCGCGGCGCGGGCCGCACGCTGGAAGGAGCTGCGTAACCATGCGAGTCAATTTCACGGTCAACGGCCGTCCGCAGGAAGCCGACGACGTGTGGGAGGGCGAGTCCCTCCTGTACGTCCTGCGTGAGCGCATGGGCCTGCCCGGCTCCAAGAACGCCTGCGAGCAGGGCGAGTGCGGTTCCTGCACGGTCCGCCTGGACGGCGTCCCGGTCTGTTCCTGCCTGGTCGCCGCCGGCCAGGTCGAGGGCCGCGAGGTCGTCACCGTCGAGGGCCTGGCCGACTACTCCAAGCACCGCGAGGACGCCCACCCCGGCAGCGGCTGCGCCTCCGGCGCGTGCGGCACCTCCCTGGACTCCGCCAAGCGCTGGCAGGCCCGGCCCACCGACGGCCAGACCGGCGAGGCCGTCGAACTGTCCCCGATCCAGCAGGCGTTCATCGACGCCGGAGCCGTCCAGTGCGGCTTCTGCACCCCCGGCCTGCTGGTCGCCGCCGACGAACTGCTGGAGAACAGCCCCTCCCCGTCCGACCAGGACATCCGCGAGGCCCTCTCCGGCAACCTGTGCCGCTGCACCGGTTACGAGAAGATCCTCGACGCGGTCCGCCTCGCGGCCGCCCGTCAGGAAGAGGCGGTCCAGTCATGACGACGCGCCCCGAAGCCACCAAGCGCCCCGCGGCCACGATGCCGAAGGCCCAGAGCGTACCGTCCGGCACGCCCACCAAGATCACCCAGGGTTCGCCCACCAAGGGCGGCATCGGCGAGTCCACGCTCCGCCCCGACGGCACCCTCAAGGTCACCGGCGAGTTCGCGTACTCCTCCGACATGTGGCACGAGGACATGCTGTGGGGCCAGACGCTGCGCTCCACCGTCGCGCACGCCGAGATCGTCTCCATCGACACCTCCGAGGCGCTCGCCACCTCCGGCGTCTACGCGGTGCTGACCTACGACGACCTGCCCGCGGAAATGAAGAACTACGGCCTGGAGATCCAGGACACGCCGGTTCTCGCCAACGGCAAGGTCCGCCACCACGGTGAGCCGGTCGCCATCGTGGCCGCCGACCACCCGGAGACCGCGCGCCGCGCCGCCGCCAAGATCAAGATCGAGTACCGCGAGCTGCCGCTCATCACCGACGAGGCATCCGCGATCGCTCCGGACGCCGTGCTCGTGCACGAGGGCCGCGACGACCACCACATCGGCCACGTCCCGCACCCCAACATCGTGCACCGCCAGCCGATCATCCGCGGCGACGCCGAGGCGGCCGCCGAGCGCGCCGACGTCATCGTCAAGGGCGAGTACACCTTCGGCATGCAGGACCAGGCCTTCCTCGGCCCCGAGTCCGGCCTCGCCGTGCCCTCCGAGGACGGCGGCGTCGAGCTGTACGTCGCCACCCAGTGGCTGCACTCGGACCTCGGCCAGATCGCCCCCGTCCTCGGCCTCCCCGAGGACAAGGTCCGCATGACGCTCTCCGGCGTCGGCGGGGCCTTCGGCGGCCGCGAGGACATCTCGATGCAGATCCACGCCTGCCTGCTGGCGCTCCGCACCGGCAAGCCCGTCAAGATCGTCTACAACCGGTTCGAGTCGTTCTTCGGCCACGTCCACCGGCACCCGGCGAAGCTGTACTACGAGCACGGCGCCACCAAGGACGGCAAGCTCACGCACATGAAGTGCAAGATCGTCCTGGACGGCGGGGCCTACGCCTCCGCCTCCCCGGCGGTCGTCGGCAACGCCTCCTCGCTCTCGGTCGGCCCGTACAAGATCGAGGACGTCGACATCGAGGCGATCGCCCTCTACACCAACAACCCGCCCTGCGGCGCGATGCGCGGCTTCGGCGCGGTCCAGGCGTGCTTCGCCTACGAGGCGCAGATGGACAAGCTGGCCGCGAAGCTGGACATGGACCCGGTGGAGTTCCGGCAGCTCAACGCCATGGAGCAGGGCACCCTGCTGCCCACCGGACAGGCCTGCGACTCCCCGGCCCCGGTCGCCGAGCTGCTGCGCCGGGTCAAGGCCCGGCCGCTGCCGCCCGAGCAGGAGTGGCTGACGGCCGGCAGCGAAGGCACCTCCGTCGACGTGCGTGCCCTGCCCGGCGGGCTCTCCAACACCACCCACGGCGAAGGCGTCGTCCGCGGCGTCGGCTACGCGGTCGGCCTGAAGAACGTCGGCTTCTCCGAGGGCTTCGACGACTACTCCACCGCCCGGGTGCGGATGGAGGTCATCAACGGCGAGCCGGTCGCGACCGTGCACACCGCGATGGCCGAGGTCGGCCAGGGCGGCGTCACCGTCCACGCCCAGATCGCCCGTACCGAACTCGGCGTCAACCAGGTCACCATCCACCCCGCCGACACCCGCGTCGGCTCGGCCGGATCCACCTCCGCCTCCCGCCAGACGTACGTCACCGGCGGCGCGGTCAAGAACTCCTGCGAAGCCGTACGCGAGAAGGTCCTGGAGCTGGGCCGCACCAAGTTCGGCACCTACCACCCGGCCTGGGCCACCGCCGAACTGCTCCTGGAGGGCGGCAAGGTCGTCACCGACGGCGGCGAGGTGCTCGCCGACGTGGCCGACGTGCTGGAGGACGAGGCGATCGACATCGAGCTGGAGTGGCGCCACCGGCCCACCGAGGCGTTCGATCTCCGTACCGGACAGGGCAACGGCCACGTCCAGTACTCCTTCGCCGCGCACCGGGCGGTCGTCGAGGTCGACACCGAGCTCGGCCTGGTCAAGGTCATCGAACTGGCCTGCGCCCAGGACGTCGGCAAGGCGCTCAACCCGCTCTCCGTCCTCGGCCAGATCCAGGGCGGCACGCTCCAGGGCATGGGCGTCGCGGTGATGGAGGAGATCATCGTCGACCCGAAGACCGCGAAGGTGCGCAACCCCTCCTTCACGGACTACCTGCTCCCCACGATCCTCGACACGCCGACCATCCCGGTCGACGTGCTCGAACTCGCCGACGAGCACGCCCCGTACGGGCTGCGCGGCATCGGCGAGGCCCCCACCCTGTCGTCCACCCCGGCCGTCCTCGCGGCGATCCGGAACGCGACGGGCCTTGAACTCAACAGGACACCGGTGCGGCCCGAACACCTCACCAGCACCTGAGAGCCTGCCGGGTGACCTCCCACCGGACGTCACCCGGCACGCTCCGAGCGGTCCCCCCCCGAACTCTCCGGGCGGTGTGCTGAGCCGAGAACGTCACACTTTTCCGCACCCCGCACCGCCCGGAGGCCCAAGTACCGCACCGCTCGCGGTTCTTCACCGCCGTGCCCGTCAGCACGGCAGCGCCTCACGGATCATCCGTGCCGCCGGCACATCCGTTCTGCTTCAACAGTTCGTCCCGGCCGTCCCCGGGTCGTGCAGCCGACGCAGTCATCCCAAATCCCGCAATCAGCAATCTCCAAGCGGGTGCCCCTGTGAACCTTGGGAGTCAGGCATCATGACCCAGCAGTCAGTGGAACCGAAGACCAGCCCGGAAGGTGCGGGCCCCGGCTCGCGCGTCCCCGCCGGAAGATCATGGCTCGACCGGTACTTCCACATATCCGAACGAGGATCCACGGTCGCGCGCGAACTGCGCGGCGGCGTCACGACCTTCATGGCCATGGCGTACATCCTCCTGCTGAACCCGATCATCCTCGGCGGGGAGGACGTCAACGGCAACGTTCTCGGCCAGCCCGGCCTGATCACCGCCACCGCCTTCGCGGCGGCGGCAACGACCCTGCTGATGGGCTTCGTCGGCAAGGTGCCCCTGGCCCTCGCCGCCGGGCTCAGCGTCTCCGGTGTGCTCGCCTCGCAGGTCGCGCCCAACATGACCTGGCCGCAGGCCATGGGCATGTGTGTGATCTACGGTGTGGTGATCTGTCTCCTGGTGGTCACCGGCCTCCGCGAGATGATCATGAACGCGATCCCGCTCGCGCTCAAGCACGGCATCACCATGGGCATCGGGCTCTTCATCGCCCTCATCGGCCTCTTCAAGGCCGGCTTCGTCCACCAGGGCGTGGCGACCCCGGTCTCGCTGGGCCCGGCCGGTGAACTGGCCGGCTGGCCCGTCCTGATCTTCTGCGTGACCCTGCTGCTCATCTTCATGCTCCAGGCGCGCAACATCCCCGGCGCGATCCTGATCGGCATCGCCGTCGGCACCGTGTTCGCCGTCGTGCTCAACGCGATCGTCGACATCGACGCCAAGTCGTGGAGCCCCAGCGGTCCGCCGGAGCTGGACGGCAGCGCGGTCTCCATGCCCGACTTCTCGCTCTTCGGGAACGTCGAGTTCGGCGGCTGGGGCGATGTCGGCGTCATCACGGTCGGCATGATCGTCTTCACCCTGGTGCTCGCTGGCTTCTTCGACGCGATGGCCACCATCATCGGCGTCGGCACCGAGGCCAAGCTCGCCGACGAGAAGGGCCGCATGCCGGGCCTGTCCAAGGCGCTCTTCGTCGACGGCGCCGGTGGCGTCATCGGCGGTGTCGCCTCGGGCTCCGGTCAGACGGTCTTCGTCGAATCGGCCACCGGCGTCGGGGAAGGAGCCCGGACCGGGCTTGCTTCCGCCGTCACCGGCCTGTTCTTCGCCGCCTGCCTCTTCTTCACCCCGCTCACCGCGATCGTGCCGACCGAGGTGGCCTCCGCCGCCCTCGTCGTCATCGGCGCGATGATGATGCAGAACGCCCGGCACGTGGACTGGAGCGACCGTTCCGTCGCCATTCCGGTCTTCCTGACCGTGGTCCTCATGCCCTTCACGTACACCATCACCACCGGTGTCGCCGCGGGTGTCATCGCCTACAGCGCCATCAAGCTCGCCCAGGGCCGGGCCCGCGAGGTCGGGGCCTTCATGTGGGGACTGACGGTGATCTTCATCGTCTTCTTCGCCCTCAACCCGATCGAGAGCTGGCTGGGCGTCCACTGACGCCCCGGCCCCCTTCACCCTTGAGGAGACAACGCCATGCTGGACATCGCCGAAGAGCTGCACCGGTGGGTCTCGCAGGGACGCGAGTTCGCCGTCGCCACCGTGGTGGCGGTCGGCGGCAGCGCGCCCCGGCAGCCCGGCGCGGCCCTCGCCGTCGACCGCGACGGCACGGCCATCGGTTCGGTCTCCGGCGGATGCGTGGAGGGGGCGGTCTACGAGCTGTGCCAACAGGCCCTGGAGGACGGCCGGCCCGTCCGTGAGCGATTCGGCTACAGCGACGAGGACGCCTTCGCGGTCGGTCTGACCTGCGGCGGCATCATCGACATCCTGGTGACACCGGTACGGGCGGAGGATCCCGCCCGACCGGTGTTCGCCGCGGCGCTCGCGGCCGCCGCGGAGGGGACGGCGGCGGCGCTGGCACGGGTCACGGACGGGCCCGAGGAACTGCTCGGCCTGCCGCTCCTGGTCCGCCCCGACGGAAGTTACGAGGGCGGGCTCGGCGGCCACCCGGCGCTCGACCGGACCGCCGCCGCCGAGGCCCGGGCCCTGCTGGACGCGGGCCGCACCGGACCGCTCGCCATCGGCGCGGAGGGCTCCCGCTGCGGCCGGCCCATCGAGCTGCTGGTCGAGTCCAGCGTGCCGCCGCCCCGCATGATCGTGTTCGGCGCGATCGACTTCGCCGCCGCCCTCGTCCGGGCCGGGAAGTTCCTCGGCTACCGGGTCACCGTCTGCGACGCCCGCCCGGTCTTCGCCACCGCGGCCCGCTTCCCCGAGGCCGACGAGATCGTCGTCGACTGGCCCCACCGCTACCTCGCCGGGACGGAGACCGACGCCCGCACCGCACTCTGCGTCCTCACCCACGACGCCAAGTTCGATGTACCCCTCCTTGAGGCCGCGCTGCGTCTTCCGGTCGCCTACATCGGGGCGATGGGCTCGCGCCGCACCCACCTGGAGCGCAACGACCGGCTGCGCGAGGTCGGCGTCACCGAACGCGAACTCGCCCGGTTGCGCTCCCCGATCGGCCTGGACCTCGGAGCCCGTACGCCGGAAGAAACGGCCCTGTCCATCGCGGCCGAGATCGTCGCGGTCCGGCGCGGCGGCAGCGGCGTACCGCTGACCGGGGCCCACACCCCGATCCACCACGACAGCAGCGGACAGCCCCTCGCCTCGGTGGCCTGAAACGCCCGTCAACCCCCGTCCACCTCGGCGGGTTACCGCCACGGCGGTTTCCCGCCCGCCCGGAACGCAGCGGACACGCCGGGTCAGCCGGTAGATCAGCTGCATGACTTCTTCCCCCTCCTCCGTTCCCGGCCGGGCGAGATCCGCTCGCCCAGGACGCAGACCCCTGCTCCTGGCGACCTCGGCGGCCCTCCTGGGCGGCATGCTGGTCCCCTTCGCCGGTGCGGGCACCGCCGGCGCCGCCCCCGCGCCGGGTGCCGACGCCCCAGGTTCCGCCCCGCGCACCGACAGCCACACCGTCACCCTCGTCACCGGCGACGTGGTGCGGTACGTGGACGGCCCCGGCGGCCAGGACACCGTCACCGTGGACCGCCCCGACGGCGCGAGCGGCGGCGTCCGGATCCAGCAGGCGGGCGAGGACGTGTACGTCCTGCCCGACGAGGCCACCCCGCTGATCGCGGCGGGCACTCTGGACCGGCGGCTGTTCAACGTCTCGGCCCTGGTCCGGATGGGGTACGACGACGAGGGCACCGGTGCCATCCCGGTCATCGCCACCTATCCGCCCGCCCGCGCCAAGGCCCTGCCCGCCGCCCCGCGCGGCGCGAAGAAGGTCCGCACCCTCGCCTCCATCCACGGCGCCGCGCTCAGCGCCGACAAGGACGGGGCGCGCACGTTCTGGGACGCCATCACCCGTACGCCCAGCGCCCGTTCGCTCGACAGCGGGATCGCCAAGCTCTGGCTGGACGGCCGCTCCGAGGCGCTGCTCGCCGAGTCGGTGCCTCAGGTGAACGCCCCCGAGGCGTGGGCCGCCGGCTTCGACGGCAAGGGCGCCAAGGTCGCCGTCCTGGACACCGGCATCGACGCCGACCACCCGGACGTCAAGGACCGCCTCGTCGGATCCCGCAGCTTCGTCCCGGGCGAGGAGGTCGACGACAAGAACGGCCACGGCACGCACGTCGCCTCCACCATCGCCGGATCCGGAGCGGCCTCCGACGGCGCGAACAAGGGTGTCGCCCCGGCGGCCGACCTGCTCGTCGGCAAGGTCCTCAGCGACGAGGGCTCCGGCGCGGACTCCGGGATCATCGAGGCCATGGAGTGGGCGAAGGCCGAAGGGGCCGACATCGTCTCCATGAGCCTCGGCTCCCCGGTGCCCGACGACGGCACCGACCCGATGTCCCAGGCGGTGAACTCCCTCTCGGCGGACGGCGGTCCGCTCTTCGTCATCGCGGCGGGCAACGCGTACGGGGCGGGCACGATCGGCTCGCCGGGCTCGGCGGAGCAGGCGCTCACCGTCGCCGCCGTCGACAAGCAGGACGCCCGCGCCGACTTCTCCTCCATGGGCCCGCTGGTCCGCTCGCACGGACTGAAGCCCGACCTGTCGGCACCCGGCGTCGACATCAACGCCGCCGCCTCGCAGTCCGTCCCCGGCACCGAGGGCATGTACCGGTCGATGTCCGGTACGTCGATGGCCACGCCCCATGTCGCGGGCGCGGCCGCCATCCTGAAGCAGCGTCACTCGGACTGGAGCGGTCAGCGCATCAAGGACGCGCTGATGACCTCGTCCAAGAAGCTCGACGCGTACACCCCTTACGAGCAGGGCACGGGCCGCCTCGATGTGAAGGCGGCGATCGACACCACGATCGAGGCCACCGGCTCGGTCGAGGTCGCCTCCTACGCCTGGCCGCACAGCCCGTCCGACGAGGTCGCCGAGCGTACGATCACCTACCGCAACACGGGTGCCACGGACGCCGTGTTGAACCTCGCCCCCGACACGGACGAAGCGGCCTACACGCTCTCCACCGAGACGCTGACCGTCCCGGCGGGCGGCACCGCCGAAGCGGTCCTGTCCCTGGACCCGGCGAAGGTCGCCAACGACACGACCTTCTCGGGCCAGGTCGTCGCGACCGACGCGGCGGGCACGACGGTCGCGCACACCGGCTTCGCGCTCACCAAGGAGAAGGAGCTGCACGATCTGACGCTGAAGCTCCGCGACCGGTCGGGCAAGCCGATGGACGGCCTGGTCGTCCTCGCCGAGCTGGGCGACCCGCAGCTCGGCCTCGTCCAGATCAGCGGCGGCGAGACCACGCTGCGCCTGCCGCCCGGCAACTACTCCGCCTGGGCCTCCGTGGACGTGGACGGCGACCGCCCCGACTCCAAGGCCGTCGCGTTCCTCGCGGCCCCCGAGACGCTCCTGACCGGCTCCACCACGGTCACCCTCGACGCCTCCAAGGCCCGCAAGGTCAGCGTGCGCACCCCGAAGGAGACCGAGACCCGCCAGCTCCGCTACGACATGGCGCGTACCGCGCCGGACGGCACCGTCCAGCGTGACGCGTACCAAATACCGCTCACCCACGACCAGTTGTGGGCGAGCCCCACGAAGAAGGTCAAGGAGGGTGACTTCAGCTTCCTGACCCGCTGGCGGCAGGGAGAGGAGCTGATCGACGTCGAGGCCGACGGCCGTGACGTACCCGTCTTCGCCCAGGGCGGCGCGGCGATCGCCGAGGACAGCAGGCAGAAGCTGAACGCGGTGTACGCGGGCCAGGGCGCACCGGCGGACTTCAAGGGGCTGAACGCGCGCGGCAAGGCCGTCGTGATCACCCGTAGCGCCGACGTCACCCCCGCCGAACGTCTCGCGGCGGCGCTGGCCGCCGGGGCCGAGGCCCTGTTCGTCGTCAACGACGAGCGCGGCGTGGCGATGGAGAGCTACACCCCGTGGGGCGAGCAGACCACGATCCCCGTCGCCTCGGTCCAGAAGTCCGCGGGCCAGGACCTGATCCGCGCCGCACAACGCGGCAAGAAGATCGAGGTCGACCAGAAGAAGTTCGCGGACCACCTCTACGACCTGGTGGACCGCCACGACGGCAGGATCCCGGACCGCTCGCTGGCCTTCGCGCCCTCGACCCGGCAGCTGGCGGAGGTGGAGAACACCTTCTACGGCCACAAGAAGACGCTCGGCGGCGGCTACCGCTACGACATCCCCGACTACGGCCCCGGCCTCGGCTTCGAGGAGTACGAGCAGTTCCCCGACGTCCGCACCGAATGGGTCAACCCGCTGCCGGGCGACTCGTTCTGGTACGAGAACCACTCGGTCCTCAATGCCGACGAGTCCGACCGGGCGCACGAGATGCGCAGCGCGGAGCTGGACTACCGGGCGGGCAAGGACTACCGCGCCGAGTGGTTCGCCCCGGTGACCCGCCCCCGTCTCGGCACCGGCTACTGGGGCCCGTTCCGCACGGTCAACAACGACCTCCAGTTCAACATCACCCCGTGGACGGACGCGGGCGCGGGCCACTCCGGCTCGATGCCCGAGAACGAGTACGACACCACCTCGTACGCCTTCTACCGGGGCGACACGGAGCTGAAGAAGGGCGCGGGCCGGGCCGGTTACATCGGCGACCTCTCCGCCGATGAGCAGTCCTACCGCCTGGTCATCGACTCGCAGCGCGACGCGAAGACCTGGAAGACGTCGACCCGTACGCACTCCGAGTGGGGCTTCGTCTCCGGCGCGCTGGAGGAGGGCGGCCCCTACCAGGCCGACATTCCGCTGCTCCAGCTGGACTACGCCGTCGACACCGACCTGGCCGGCGACGTCCGGGCCGGCCGCACGACGGAGATCGGCCTCACCTCCGGCACCCAGGAATGGCTGCCGGGCGCCGTGAAGGCGAACAAGGCGTCGCTGTCGGTCAGTTACGACGACGGCAAGCACTGGACGAAGGTGGACCTCCGGAAGAAGAAGACCGGTGAGTGGGCCGCGAAGTTCCGCACCCCGTCGAAGGGCGCGGCATCGGTCTCGCTCAAGGCGCACGCGGAGGGCCCCGGCGGGCTAGTCGTCGACCAGGAGATCATCCGGGCGTTCGGCCTGAAGTGACCCCCTGAAACCTGGTCCCGCGCATCCGGGGGAGTGCGGGACCAGGTCGGTCAGCCCCCGGCCGGAAGGGCTGCGGGACCAGGCGGGTCAGCCCCCGGCCGGAAGGGTTGCGGGCGCCCGTCCGAACCGGGCCAGCAGATGCCAGACCCGCTTCAGATCCTGCGCCTCGTGCAGACCGGCCCGTACCGCGTCGCCGATGATCCGCGCGTCCAGCCACCCGTCGACCGCCAGCGCCGAACCGAGGGTCACGAACTCCGGCCCCCGGTAGCCCGGACGGAGTCGCAGTTCCTCCACGGGGAGCCGGAACCCCGGATGCCACTCGACGGGGCACGGCAGCCGGTGGGCCGCCGCCTCCACCTCCGTACCCCGGAACACCGGATCCAGGACCAACGCCTCCACGTCCCCGTCGAGCCGGACCGGCGCGTGGATCTGCGCCTCCACGTAGTCGTCCAACGCGTCACGGTCATCCGCCGCGGCCAGCTCGACGAGCCCCGACATGCGGGCCGTGACCCCGAAGCGCACGGGATCCGCTGCGCTGTCCGGATAGCAGAACGTGGCCGCGGCGAGGACGCCCGCCGCCAGCCTGAAGTGCGCGGACCCGAACCGGGGCGCGGCCCCGAACGGACTTTGCCGGACGTCCAGCGCCCCGTAGACGGGCCGCTCGCCCGCCCCGGCCCCGTCGTACGCGCCGCCGAAGATCCGGCTCTCCCAGCGCCACCGGTCACCGCCGGGGTGCGCGGTGAGCCCGCCGTTACTGGTCCCGGTCACGAACTGGGAGACGTACAGACCGTCCTCGCGCAACCGCTCCAGGATCGGCCGCCCCGCCACCGTACGGTCGGGGTGGAAGTTCAGGGTGATGCGCGGCCCGGTCTCCAGCGGGAGCCCCGAGGACCGCGACGCGACATGCGCCAGCGCCCGCCTGCGGACGGCGGAGAACGGAGGATCGGTGGTCATCGCGCCAGTGTGCCCGGACGGTGTCCGGGGGTGCACGTGAATACCCTCGCCGGCCGGTGCGGTTGGATGAGCCCATGAGCGTTCACGACGTGGCCCGCGGGCTGCCGGGCATATCCGCCCTTTCCGACCTCTGCCGTTCCCTGGCGATGCTCGACGCGATCCTGTGTCCCGAGTGGGACGACCGTTGGCACGGCTTCGACGCCCAGTGGTCGCCGACCGAGGCGATGGCCTCGATGCGGGACGGGGCGGGCGGGGAGTTCTCCATCGTCTTCTCCGCCGACGGCGCGTACGCGCGCGGCTTCGACCACGAGTCGCCGATGAGCCCGTACGTGGACGACGCCCCCTGGCCCGGGGTGCTCGACGAGGTGCCCGCCGTGTTCCGCCGTTACGTGGACGAGCCGTCGTTCTGCGACGAGTTCGGGCTGCCCGTCGTCACGGCCTGCCTCTGGCGGGAGAGCGGCGACGACCGCTGGCGGGCGGGGGCCGTCGAGTTCCCGGAGGACGGGGAGGACTCCGACGGCGCGGACTGGCTCTTCCAGCTCCTCGTCACCGGAACCCCCGAGTCGTACCGGGAGTGGGCCGAGGACCACTTCGAGACGGCCGTCGACCTGGAGGCCGTACGCCACGTCTACGCCCTGCGACCGCTCACCGACGAGGTGATCGCGGCGCTCAACCCGGAACGGATCCCCGCCGAACTGGCCGAGGACATCAAGGAGATCGGATACCCGGCCGGCGCGGGGGAGTGATCCGGTCAGCCCTCCGGGTCACTCCACGGCGTGACGCGGGTGAGCCCTCCGGGGCTGGCCCGCCGCCGGCCCCTGGGTCAGTCGTCCTCCTCCGGGACCGCCGGATCGCGCCGGGCCAGCGCCTCGGCCACCGGCACCCCGGTCCGGGCCGCCACGGCCAGGCGGGCCCGGACCTCCGCGCCGGTGCGCGGGCGGAAACGCGGCCGCTTGCCGCAGCCGCACGGCTTCAGACCCTCGTAGCGCAGGCCCGCCCCCAGCACGGCCGCGACCGCGCTCCAGGCATCGGTGTCACGGCGCGGCGGAGGCGCGAAGTCGTGGCCCGCGCAGACGAGGGCCCGGCCGCAGTTCGGGCAGGGCGGGTCGCCGCCGTCCTGCGGGAACCGCTTGAAGCTGACGCGGCAGGCGACGCAGGCGTGGTGCAGCTTGTAGTGGACCATCGCGTAGAAGCACACCCGGCGACGTTATCGGGCCGGGGCCGGGGCCGGGGCCGACCGCCGCCCGGCAACCCCGGGCGGCAGCCTCCGTGTTCGGGAGAGCCCCGCCCGGGTCCGCGCTCACACCCCGTTCTGAAGCGCCTTCCACGTGGCCGGGCCCACCTGGCCGTCGACGCCCAGCTTGCGGCTGGTCTGGTAGTTGGTGACCGCCGTCTTCGTGGTCGGGCCGAAGCTGCCGTCCACACCCACGGTGGTGCCGAGCGCCGCCGTCAGGGCTCGCTGGAGGCGCTTCACCGCATCACCCGAACTGCCCTGCTTCAGCACCGGGGTCGTGCCGGCCGACAGCAGGGCCGTCCAGGTCTTCGGGCCCACCGTCCCGTCGACGCCGAGGGAGCGGGCCCGCTGGAACGCCTCCACCGCGCTCTTCGTGGTGGGGCCGAACTGGCCATCCACCTTGCCCGGGTTGTACTCCTGCGTGCTCAGCAGCGTCTGGACGGCGGTCACCTGCGGGCCCGACGAGCCGGACTGCTGCGTGGTGTAGAGCGGGAACGTCAGACCGTCGCCGCCGTTGCCCGGGTCACCGCCGACCAGCTCCATGTAGTAGTTCCAGTCCCAGTTGGGGCCGGGGTCGGTGTGGTCGTTGCCGGGCACCTCGACGTGGCCGACGATGTGCGCCCGGTCCTTCGGGATGGCGAACTTCGCGCTGAGATGGGAGGTCAGCGCGGCCGACGAGCGGTACATCGCGTCGGTGAACCAGGCCGGTTCGTCGACCCAGCCCTCGTGCTCGATCCCCACGGACGAGGCGTTGGCGCTGCGCGCGTGCCACGCCGTGTCCTTGTCCCGGACCGTCTGGGTGACCTCCCCGTCCGAGGAACGGATCACATAGTGGGCGCTGACCTGGGACGCCGGGTTCTGGAACCAGCTGATGGAGCCCGCGTACGAGCCCTGGGTGACATGGACGACCACCTTGTCGACCGTCGCGGTGCGGTTGACGGCGAAGTTCTCGGAGTGGGCGGGCACCCAGCGCGCCGAGGGGTAGTCCTCGCTCTGCGCGTAGACGTCGGACGCCGACAGCTCGCCCTTGTCCGGGTCGACCGGCCGGGAGGGCACCAGCACCTCCTCGCCGCCGGCCACCGTCGCCGCCACGCCCTCGGCGAGGAAGGTGAAGACCGCGTCCGCGTAGAGCACAGCCGCCGGTCCGTCGGCGGCGCTGTAGCGGGCCACCGCCGGATACCAGGCGTCCACGTCCCGGCGCTCGGCGGCGTCCAGGCCCAGCGCGTCGGCGTGAGCGCGCAGGACGGCCGCGCCGCCGAGGATGTTGGCCGTCGTGTCCCGGCGCAGCCGGGCCGCGCTCTCGCCCGTCAGCTCGGAGGCCTTCTCCAGGGAACGGTTGGTGGGGTTGCTCGCCAGGTGCATCACGCCGTAGCCGTTCGCCTGGCTGGGCTTGCCCGCGTGTCCGTTCAGCCGGGACTCGCCGTAGCCCACGGCGGCCAGCAGATCGCGCGGTACGCCGTACTCCTGGGACGCCTCGGCGAAGGCGCGGTTCATCGGATCGGCCGTGTCCGCCCGCGGGGCGGCGTTCGCCGGCTGCCCGGCCGTGAGGAGGGCCGTGGCGGTCAGGAGGGCCAGGGCGCAGACGCGGGCCCGGGTCCGGGTCCGGGCGGCGGTACGTGGGGGCATGAGGGCTCCTGCTCGGTGGCGGGGGAGTGGGGGGGGAAGAGAAAAGCCCTCGGGCCGGGGCCGGCCAGAGGGGCATCGAGCACCGCCAGGCTAGCTAGATGAAGTGGGCATGACAACGCGCAGTGCCGGTAGGTTCGTTGGCAACATCCTGCAAACTGACGGCAGTTCACTGCTCCGCTAGGCCTGCCGGGTGACGGTGAACGTCACCCGGCAGGGGAGTCCGCGCAGGTTGACGAGGCTTCGGCTACCAGCGGTCGCGGTGGACGACGTCCGCCACCGGGCGCCGCCGGACGGGACCGAAGTTGCCGGCGGGCCAGTGGACGTCCCGGCCGTGTATCGCGAGTACCGCGTGGTGATCGCCGAACTGCTCGCCGACGCCGAGGCCGAGGGGTCTCCCGCGCAGGGGCGGGCGAAGGTCATGCGGCCGTCGTCGTCGGGGCGATCGAGGGCTGTGTGCTGCAGTGGATTGTCGATCCCGCGCTGCCGATCGCCGAGTTGGCGGCGCCGATCGTCGACGTATGCGTCCAGGGACTGCGCCGCAGGGAGGCGGCGTGAGGACCGCGGGGGCCGCGACGGGCCGGTGGCTCGACGCGCGGTTGGTGGCTCCCGAGGCCGAACGGGGTGAGCGGATCGTCAGCTACGCGGGTGCGCTCGCCGGGGCCGTGTTCGCGACGGCCCTCGCCCTGCCCGCCCAGCACACGTGGCTGTCGCTGACCGTGATCGCCGTGGTGCCTTTCGATCTGTTCGGTGGCACGGTCGTCAACACCACGCGGTCCGCCAAGCGCCGGTTTCACCGCCCGGGACGCTCCTCCCGGCACCACCTCGGGTTCGTGGCCGCCCATGTCCAGCCGTTCGTCCTGGCCCTGCTCGTCCCGGGGTTCGGCCTGCTCTCCGCCCTGATCGTCTACGCGCTCACGCTCGGCGGGGCCGTTATGGTCCTGCTGGCCCCTCTGGATCTACGGCGCCCGGTCGCTTTCGCCGTGTCCGCCCTGGCGATCACGGTGGCGTCGACCTCGGTGGCCGTCCCCCGCGAGTTGGCCTGGTTCGCCCCTGCCCTGGTGATCAAGCTGCTACTGGCCCACCTGCTCCCGGAGGGCGCGGAGCGGTGACCGTTCACCGCCGCCCTCGCCGCCCCGCCCCGTCACCCTGCCCCGCTCCGCCGTCTCAGTTCGGCGTCAGCCGTACGCCGTCTCAGGTCCGCGTGAGCCGCACCACCGGGATGTCCCGCTCGGTGCCCGCCTGGTACTCCCCGTAGCGCGGGAACAGCTCCACCAGCCCCGGCCAGACCCGCGCCTTCTCCTCGGCCGGCAGCGTCGCCGCGACCGCCCCGAACCGCTCGGTGTTCACCCGGAGTTCGACCTCGGGGTTCGCCTGGAGGTTCAGATACCACAGCGGCGGACGGTCCGAGCCGCCGTTGGACGCCACGATCAGGTAGTCCTCGCCGTCCCGCCCGTACATCAGCACCGTGCGCCGCACCGTACCGCTGCGCCGGCCGACGTAGTCCATCAGCAGACAGGGCACCCCGAGCTGGGTCGTGCCCTTCGTGCCGCCGGAGGACTCGTACAGCTCGGCCTGCCGGGCGACCCAGTCGGCGGGGCTCAGTGCGACCTCCGCGTTGCCGTCCTGCTCGGCCGTCATGGGTTTCTCCTTCTCTCGTGCGTCCCGTACGGGCTGCGCCTCCATCCTGGCATCCCCGTCCCCTGTCCTCCCTCGTCGCCGCTGCCCGTATTCGTACACCTGGACAGCCCTCCCATCGCACGGGGGAACGCGGACTGGGAACCCGGCGGGGAGGGCGTATAAAGGGTCCTTCCGGAGCAGCCGGCGTCCCCCGATGGCCCCTCCCCCCACCTCCCCTCACAACGCGGCCGGCGTCACCGCGTCACCGAGCCCAGGAGAGCCGAATGAGCACGTCGGAAGAGATCAGCACGCTGCTGGTGACGAAGTTCGGAACCGACCCCGATGCCATCCGACCCGACGTTCCGCTGCACCGGCTGCGGCTGGACTCCCTCGCGCTGGAGGAGCTGCGGCTGCACATCGAGGACCGGCTGGACGTGGACCTGGAGGACGTCGCGCTCACCTCGCGCGACACCGTCGGCCGCCTCGTCGAGGCCGTGCACGGGAAGGTCTCCGCATGAGCCCGGTCACCGCGGCCCCCTACCGCCGGACCCCGTTCGCCCCGTTCGCCGCCGCCGTCACCGGCGTCGGCCTGGTCACCTCCGCCGGTACGGGCGCCGACGCCGCCTGGTACGGAGTCACCGAGGGCCTCGCGCCGTCCGCCGCGCCCCGGCCCGAACTGGACGGCCTGCCCTGCGACTTCTTCTACTCCGTCACCGACTGCGACCCGGGAGCCGTCCTGGGCGTGGCCACCCAGCGGCTGATGGACCGCTTCGCGCAGCTCGCCGTCATCGCCGCCCGCGAGGCCGTCGCCGACGCCGGGCTCGACCCGGCCGTCTGGGACAGCGGCCGCGTCGGCGTCGTCATCGGCTCCGCCCACGGTGGCCTGCCCTTCTACGACGAGCAGGCCGCCGCCCTCGCCGGGCGCGGCCCCCGCCGGGTCTCCCCGAAGCTCGCCCCGCTCAGCGTCGTCAACGGCGCGGCCAGCAGCGTCAGTCTGGACCTCGGCGTCCACGGCCCCAGCCAGGCCGTCTCCACCGCCTGCTCCTCCGGCACCGTCGCCATCGGCACCGCCCACCAGATGCTCCGCTCCGGGGCCTGCGACATCGTCATCACGGGCGGCGCGGAATCCACCTGCACCCGTCTCCTGATCGCCAGCGCGTGCAGCCTCAAGGCCGTCTCCACCCGCCGCGAGGACCCGACGGCCGCCTGCCGCCCCTTCGACACCCACCGCGACGGCTTCGTCGTCGGCGAGGGCGCGGGCCTGCTCGTCCTGGAACACCCGGACCACGCCCGCGCCCGGGGCGCCACCGTCCGCGCCCACGTGAACGGTTACGGGGCCTCCAGCGACGCCCACTCCGCCGTCGCCCCGGATCCGGACGGCCTCGGCATCGAGCGCGCCCTGCGCACCGCGCTCGCCGACGCGGGCCTCTCCCCGGCCGATGTCGGGCACGTCAACGCGCACGGCACCTCGACGCTCTCCAACGACCTGATCGAGGCCACGATGCTGCGCCGGGTCCTCGGCGAGAGCCCCCTGGTGACCTCCACCAAGGCGATGACCGGCCACACCCTCGGCGCGGCCGGCGGCATCGAGGCCGCGCTCACCGTGCTCGCCCTCCAGCACCAACTGGTCCCGCCCACCGTCAATCTGGACGCACCCGACCCGGAGATCCCGATCGACGTGGTCGCCAAGGAAGCCCGCGCCGCCGCCTTCGACTGCGCCGTCAAGACCTCGCTCGGCTTCGGCGGCCACAACGCGGCACTCGTCCTCACCAGGGCCTGAGCGGAAGGGAACGCACCAGCACATGCCCGAGGAGATCATCCGGACCCTGTCGGTCGACGGAGTGCGCTACGGCTACCGCGTCCTGCCGTACGACCGGAGCGGCGGGGCCCCTCCCCGAACCGAACCGACACTCATTCTCGGCGGCGCGCTCCAGGGCATGTTCGGCTGGCCCCAGATGGACGACCACCTGGGCCCCGCCGCCGACGTCGTCACCGCCGACCTGCCCGGCATGGGCAGCGCCGACCCGCTCCCGCCAGGACCCAGCGCCGATCTGCTGCGCCGGGCCGTTCTCGCCATCGCCGACGACCTCGGCGCCCCCCGGCTCAACGTCTTCGGCTTCTCCTACGGCACCGCCATCGCCTTCGGCTTCGCCCAGCGGCACCCGGAGCGGGTGGCACGGCTGGCCCTCGGTGGCGTCCCCGTTCACATCGACGCGGCTCAGGTCGCCTGCTGGGAGCGGGCGAGGCGGCAGCTGGCCGCCGGGGACCGCGAGGGGTTCGCCGCCACGGCGGCCGACGCGCTGATGTGCCTGGACCCTGAACGGGCGGTGCACCGGCGGGAGTTGGCGCGACGCTATGTGCGGCGCTCCTTCCTGCACGCGCTGACCCACTCGCCACACGCGGCGGACTCCCTCTACCGGGCGCTGGCCGACCGGCCCGACTTCACCGGCGGGCTCACCGGCGTACCGGCGCTGGTCTTCGCCGGGGAGCACGACACGGTGACCTCGCCCGTGCGGCAGCGGGAGTTCGCCGCGACGATCGAGGGCAGCCGGTTCCTCACGATCGAGGAGTCCGACCACTGGGTGGTCCTGGAGCGGGCCGAGGAGGTGGCCTCGCTGGTCACCGGGTTCTTCACCGGGCGGGAGCCGGTGGCCCCCACGACCTGTGCGACCGGCGCGGTCGTGCTGCCGCGTCAGGCCACGGCCCCGGCCGGGCGGACCTGAGC
>NZ_JBHXJG010000029.1:0-44712 GCF_042723425.1 Streptomyces sp. NPDC058375
GCACCGTACCCACGGTGCCGGGCCGCCTCGTTCAGCGCCGGCCGCGCTGCCCGTTACGGCGGCGCAGATCCTTCAGCTGCCCGGCGAAGGCGTCCATCCGCCCGTCGAGCTGCACGACGTCCTGCTGCACATCCGCCAGCCGCAGACTCATCGCGCCGACCACCTGGTGCGTCATCTCCACCTTCCGGTCGAGGCTGTCGAGCCGCTCGGACATCCGCACCAGCACCGGCCCGAGCTCCTGCAGCGCACTGCCGACTCCGGTGAGGCAGCTCTCGATGCGCGTGACGCGGTGATCGAGGGAGGCGTACTGCGTGCGGAGCGACTCCTCGGCGTCGAGGAGGTACGTACGCACGCAGCGGGCGATGTCGCTGTCGCGAAGAAGCATCGCGATGTTGAGGACGGTGCGACGGGTGTAGAGCCGCAGCTGCGTGGCTGCCTGTGGATAACTTTCCACCCCCTCACCGGCCCATAGCGACACCATGTCGCTGTGGAAGGACCGCAGCTCAGCGCCGCGCAGCACGCGCAGGCCGTTTTCGGTGAGCCCTTCTGATGCCGGTCGGTCAGCCTCCTGACCGCCCCTGTGGATACTTCGAAGTAACGAGCCACGTCCTCTGTGCGAACGTGAATTCCGTCCGGGAGCATGACAAGGCTCTTCACCTTGTCGAGGACATCGACGCGCCCCATCTGCTCCCCGCGCAGCGCGCGCGATTCGAGCAGGGCGACTTTCGTGGGCATGGGTGTGCCTTTCGTACGAGGGAATGACGAGGACGGCCCACACCCCGGGCTTCAGGGGTGGAGGACGCTCACGGTTGCCACTCACTCGATGACCGGTCCGGTGGGCTGAGCCTCACCCGGTGCCGGCATTCCTCGATTTCACGATCCCTACGACGCCACGGATTCCAATTGCCTCCACGCACCCTGCTCAACGACCCGATAAACGTACGGTTACCGCGCACACCTGTCCGCTCATACGACGACCCCCGCCCTTGTCGGGACAGGGGCGGGGGTCGTCGGGGCGCGGCAGGGGGCTCAGACCGCAGGCCTCACTCCTCGCCCGCCAGCTTCAGCGTGCGCAGCTTCTGGCCCGCGTACCAGGTGGCGGCCGCCGTGACCGCGACCAGCAGGACCGTGGCGAGCGGCAGGCCGACCTCCGAGGTCACCACGCCGTTGCCCGAAACCTTCTCGGCCACCGCCAGGGACCACTGCTGGACGCTGAGCGTGCGCGCACCGGCCACCAGGCTGCCGAACAGGGTCTCCCAGACCAGGGCGTAGACCAGACCCAGGACCACCGCGTGCCGGCTGACCGTGCCGAGCAGCAGGAACAGAGCGCTGTACGCGATCGAGGCGACCAGCGCCGCGATCGTATAGGCGACGGCGATCTGCTGGCCGTTGCCGTTGAGGATCAGGCCCGCGAGCAACGTCGGCAGCGCGGAGAACACCATGGTCACCGCGATGGCCACGATCAGCTTGGTGAAGATGATCGTGGGCCGCTTCACCGGCTTGGCGAGCAGGTAGACGATCGAGCCGTCGTCGATCTCGGGGCCGATCGCCCCGGTGCCCGCGATCACGCCGATCAGCGGCACCATCGTGGCGATGGCGAAGCCGCCGAGGACGTCCGAGGCGACCTGGTCATCGGCCCCGGCGAACATGCGCACGGCCGCGGCGATGACCAGCAGCAGTGCGGGCAGGACGAACAGGATGGCGGCCCGGCGCCGGCCGAGCAGGGCCCGGTAGGTGAGCCGGGCGACTGTGGGGTCGTACATGACGGTGCACAGCTCCTTTCAGGCCACTACTCAGGCCGCTACGAGATAGGAAAAGACCGATTCGAGGGACTCGTCGGACGGCGAGACGGTCAGCAGCCGGATGCCCTGCTCCCGGGCGACCCTCGGCAGCAGTTCGGTGAACCGCCCGAAGTCGACGGCCTGGATGCGCAGCGCCTTCTCGGTCAGATCGACCTCGATGCCCGCCGTGGACGGGTCGGCGATGAGCGCGGCCGCCAGCGCACGGTCGTCGCTGGAGCGCACCAGATAGCGGTGCGGCCGGTCCTTCATCAGCCGGCGGATCTTGCGGAAGTCGCCGGAAGCGGCGTGCCGGCCCGCCACGATCACCTCGATGTGCGAGGCCAACTGCTCGACCTCTTCGAGGATGTGGGAGGAGAACAGGACCGTGCGGCCCTCGGCGCCCATCCGCCGCAGCAGCTCCATCAGCTGCATGCGCTGACGCGGGTCCATTCCGTTGAACGGTTCGTCCAGGAGCAGCACCGAGGGCTCGTGGACCAGCGCGGAGGCCATCTTCACGCGCTGGCGCATGCCCTTGCTGTACGTGGCGATCTTGCGGTCCTGCGCGTACTCCATCTGGACCGTGGCGAGCGCCTTCTGCGCCTCGGCCCCGCCCAGACCATGGAGTTCGGCGTTGGCGACGACGAACTCCTTGCCGGTGAGGAAGTCGTACATCCCCTCCCGCTCCGGGACGATACCGATCTCCTTGTAGACGGCCTCGTTGCGCCAGATCGGCCGACCGTCGAGCGTGACCTTCCCCGTCGAGGGGGCGAGGAATCCGCCCATCATGTTGATGAGGGTGGACTTCCCGGCGCCGTTCGGGCCGAGCAGTCCGGTGACGCCGGGCCCCACGGTCATGGAGACGTCGTTGACGGCGACCACGTTGCCGAACCAGCGCGAGGTGTGGTCGATCTCGATGGTGGTCACAGCCCGACCCTCCGGTAGCGGCGCATCAGGACGGCGTACGAGCCGGCGACGAGCGCGAGAACAACGATCAGGTAGACCACGCCGGCGCCCGCGCCCGGACCTTCCCCTCCGGGGAAGGCGGAGGTCGCGCCGAGGAACGCGGTCTGGATGCCGTCGATCAGGGAGATCGGCGAGAAGAGGCCGAGCCACTGCACGGCCCCCTCCGAGCCGGTCTCCCAGGCGATGACCTGGATCGTGGAGACGGCACCGTAGGTGATGGTCAACAGGGCGATCACCGCCGCGACGCCGAAACCGCGCCGCGGGGTCAGGGCGGCCATCACGAGGCCGAGCCCGGCGAACAGCACGGACAGCAGCGCCACCGACACCAGTCCCTGGCCGAACCACTTGGTCTGATCGGCGAAGTCGAACTTCGCGAGCAGAGAGCCCACGTAGAGGACGAGCAGCGGCGCCCCGGTGAGGATGAAGAGCGCCGAGGCGGTGGCGGCCAGCTTCGCGACCACGTAGTCGGCGCGTTCGATCGGCCGCGAGAAGTACAGGGGGACGCTCTTGAAACGGAGGTCCCTGGACACCGCCTGCGGGGCCTGGGCGGCGATGAAGAGGCCGATGACGGCCTGGAGGTAGATCGCGTACGAGGTGTACTCGATCACCAGCTTGCTGGCGTCCGGCGCGGCCATGGAGACCGCCACCAGGATCGCCGCGACCAGGGTCATCACGCCGAACAGCAGCATGGGAAGCACCTTGGACTTGGCGGAACGGCCCAGTCCGAAGGAGCCCCGCAGGGTCTGCGAGAACAGGGAGCGGCGGGCGTAGGCCCGGCCGAGCCGCGGTCCGTCGTAGGAGCGGTAGCCGATGTTGTGGATCCGGGAGGCGTCGCGCCCGGTCGCGGTGCCGGTCTCAGTGCTCATCGCGACCGCTTCCCTTCTGCTGGACGACCTGCTGCGCGGACTGCGGTACGGCCTGTCGCGCGGCCTGCTGTACGACATCGGCGGCGGCCGGGACGGCGGCGGCGTGCGCCCCGCCCTGTTCGGTACGGAACACCTCGGCGATCTGGTGGCGGCGCTGTTCCATGCGGACGAGGCCGAGCCCGAGCCCGGCGACACTGTCGCGGACCAGGTCGTACGTCTCCTCGCCCGTCGCCTCGATCAGCAGGATGTGGCCCGCGCCCGGCAGCCCCTCCGTGTCGATCCCGTCGTGGCCGATGAGGGTGACCCCGGCCTCGGTGAGGGCCTTGCGCAACGCGCCGGTGCCGTCGGGGTGGGTGTCGCTGTCGGTCACCTCGACCGCGAGGGTCGCGGTGGTCTGGGTGAAGTCGCTGGTGGAGCTGGAGCGCAGGAGGGTGCCGCCGTCGATGACGACGACGTGGTCACAGGTGCGTTCCAGCTCGCCCAGGAGGTGCGAGGTCACCAGCACGGAGATGCCGAAGTCGGTGTGGATGCGGCGGATGAGGCCGAGCATCTCGTCCCGGCCGACGGGGTCGAGGCCATTGGTCGGCTCGTCGAGCAGGACCAACTGGGGGTCGTGGACGAGCGCCTGGGCCAGCTTGACCCGCTGCTTCATGCCGGTCGAGTAGCCGCCGATGGGGCGGTAGCGCTCCTCGTAGAGCCCGACGTGGCGCAGGGTGTCGGCCGTGCGCTCACGGGCCGCCGTGGGCGGCAGCCCCGACATGCGGGCCATGTGCACGACGAACTCGGTCGCCGAGACGTCGGGCGGCAGGCAGTCGTGCTCGGGCATGTACCCCACCCGTTCCCGGATGGCGGCGCCGCTGGTCGCGACGTCGAGCCCGAGCACCGCGGCCCGGCCTTCGGTGGCGGGGGAGAGACCCAGCAGGATCTTGATCAGTGTGGACTTGCCGGCTCCGTTGGAACCCACCAGACCGGTCACACCCGGTCCGATGTCCAACGTGAGCCGGTCAAGCGCGGTCACCCGGGGGAACCGCATGCTCAGGGCTTCGGTAGCGATTACGGCTGTCACGGACACGACGTTAGTGGCGCGGGCCACAGGGGTCGTCAGCCCTGACGGCTGGATCCGCGTCAGACTCCAGGCGTACGCGCCCGTAGGGGGATGCGCCATGGATCCAACGCGGAGCCGGGGTTTTCCACAGGCCGTCCACACCACTTGACGCAGCCGCCGGACATTGTCACATTCATCAGTGTCACGTTACGGGCACGTACCGCACACGGCAGGGAACGGACGGTGGCATGACCGGCTCGACCAAGGCAGTGCAGGACACCAACACCCCGGAGCTGCGGGGGTTCAGAGAAGTCCAGCGCCTGGCCTACGCCTGCGCGGAGGCGGTCGCCGGTCAGCTGCGGTCGGGGGTGACCGAGCGCGAGGCGGCCCGGATGCAGCGCGTCTGGCTGCGCGAGCGCGGTGTGCGCGACTGGTTCCACCTCCCGTTCGCCTGGTTCGGCGACCGTACGGCCTTCGCCGGTTTCAAGGTGCCGCTGCAGTTCTTCCCGACCGACCGGAAGCTGGAGCCGGGCATGCCGTTCATCCTCGACATGGCCCCGGTCTACAAGGGGTTCACCGCCGATGTCGGATACGCGGGGAGCCTCGGCCTCAATCCGCTGCACGACAGGCTGCTGGCCGATCTGGAGGCGCACCGCGAGCTGATCCTGCGGGAGGTGCGCGATCGCCGTTCGCTGCGCGAGATCTACGAGGACGTCGAACGCCTCATGACCGCACAGGGGTACGCGAACAGACACCGGGCCTACCCCTTCGGCGTGATCGCCCACAAGGTCGACCGCGTCACCGAACGCCGTTGGTCACCCCGGGTGTTCGGCTTCGGCACCCAGGCCCTGAAGGGTCTCGTGAGTGACGCGCTGCACGGCCACCGGGACGGCTGGTCGCCGCTGTGGAGCCCCTACCGCTTCTCCGACCACCCGCCGCAGCCGGGCCTGTGGGCGGTCGAACCCCACCTCGGATTCCGGGGTACGGGCGCGAAGTTCGAGGAGATCCTGGTCGTCACCGACTCCAAGGACCCCGAACAGAGCGCTTTCTGGCTGGACGACGATCTGCCGCACGTGCGGCGCTGGGCCGAGGAGAAGGTGGCGGCGTGAATCTGTCTCAGGCGCGTGAGCGGACCGTGCTTACGGGAGGCGTCGAGCTGTGCGTCGCCGAGCTGGGCGAAGCCGGCCGGCCGACCGTGGTGCTGGTCCACGGCTATCCGGACAGCAAGGAGGTCTGGTCGGACGTCGCCGTACGGCTGGCCGAGCACTGGCACGTGGTGCTGTACGACGTACGGGGGCACGGCAGGTCCACCGCCCCGAAGCCCCTGCGCGGCGGCTTCACCCTGGAGAAGCTGACCGACGACTTCCTCGCCGTGATCGACACGGTCAGCCCGGACCGGCCGGTGCACGTGGTCGGTCACGACTGGGGGTCCGTCCAGTCCTGGGAGTTCGTCACGGTCGGCCGGACCGAGGGCCGGATCGCCTCCTTCACCTCGATGTCCGGGCCCTCCCTCGACCACTTCGGGCACTGGATCAAGCGCCGCATGGCCCGCCCCACCCCGCGCAGGGTGGGCCAACTGCTCGGCCAGGGCGCGAAGTCCTGGTACGTGTACATGCTCCACACGCCGGTCCTGCCGGAGCTGGCCTGGCGCGGCCCGCTCGGCAAGCGCTGGCCGGGGATCCTGGAGCGGCTGGAGAAGGTGCCCGCGGGCGACTACCCCACCGCCTCCCTGCCCGACGACGCGGCGCACGGCGCCTGGCTCTACCGCGACAACGTCCGCGCCCGGCTGAGCAGGCCCCGCGCGGACGCCTTCGCCCACGCACCGGTCCAGCTGATCACGCCGACCGGGGACTCCTTCCTCTCCGAGCGGCTCTACGACGGTCTGGAGGACTGGGCCCCCCGGTTGGTACGCCGCTCGATCCCGGCCAAGCACTGGGTGCCCCGCACCCGGCCGGACCAGCTCGCTTCCTGGATCGGCGAGTTCGTCACCGCGAACGAGTCCGGCGGGCGGGACGGCGGGCCCGTGCAGCAGCCGGTGGCGCAGAGCCCCTACGCACAGCGGTTCGGGGGTCAGCTGGTCCTGGTGACGGGCGCGGCCTCCGGGATCGGGCAGGCCACGGCGTTCGCGTTCGCCGAGGCGGGCGCCCGGATCGTGGCCGTGGACCGTGACGCGGAGGGGGCGGCCCGGACCGCGGAGATGGCACGGCTGATCGGGGCGCCCGCGGCCTGGGGCGAGGCGGTCGACGTCAGCGACGAGGCCGCGATGGAGAAGCTCGCCGCCCGGGTCGCCGCCGAGTACGGCATCGTCGACGTCCTGGTCAACAACGCCGGGATCGGGCTGTCCGGCTCCTTCCTGGAGACCACGAGCGAGGAGTGGAAGAAGGTCCTCGACGTCAATCTTTGGGGGGTCATCCACGGCTGCCGGATCTTCGGCAAACAGATGGCGGACCGGGGCCAGGGCGGCCACATCGTCAACACCGCGTCGGCCGCCGCCTTCCAGCCCTCACGGGCGCTGCCCGCGTACAGCACGTCGAAGGCGGCCGTGCTGATGCTCAGCGAGTGTCTGCGGGCCGAGCTGGCGGAGAAGTCGATCGGGGTCAGCGCGATATGCCCCGGCATCGTCAACACCAACATCACCGCCACCGCGCGTTTCGCGGGGGCCGACGCGGCGGAGGAGGAGCGGCTGCGGAAGCGGTCGAGCCGGCTCTACGGGCGGCGCAACTACCCGCCTACGAGGGTCGCCGACGCGATCCTGCGGGCGGTCGTGCGCAACCAGGCCGTGGTGCCGGTGACCCCGGAGGCGCGCGGCGCACGGCTGCTGTCCCGGCTGAGCCCGGGAGCTCTGCGCTCCGTCGCCCGGCTGAAGCCGCCGCTGTGAGCGGCGCGGGGCCGAGGTCCGGTGCGTCGTCGGCCGAGGGCCGGGGAGAGGCCGAATACCGGATCGAGGACCTGGCCCACGCCAGCGGGGCCACGGTGCGCACGATCCGCGCCTACCAGGACCGCGGGCTGTTCCCGACGCCCGAGCGGCGCGGGCGGGCCAATGTGTACCGGGAGACCCATCTGGCCCGGCTGCGGCAGATCGCGGACCTGCTCGACCGGGGATACACCCTGGCCAGCATCAAGGAGTTGCTGGAGGCGTGGGACGCGGGGCGGGGGCTCGGCGGGGTGCTCGGGCTCGTCGCGGAGGTGCACGGCCCGTGGACGGACGAGGAGGCCGACCGGATCAGCCGCCGGGAGCTGGACACGAGGTTCGGCGGCCGGCAGGACGACGAGGCGATCGCCGAGGCGGTGGAGCTCGGCGTGCTGGAGCGCGTGCCGGGGCGGGACGACGAATTCCTCGTCCCCAGCCCGCAGGAGCTGGCGGTGGCCGTCGAGTTGTACGCGGCGGGCGTGCCGCTGACGGCAATCTCCGGCCATCTGCGGGAGCTTCGCGGCCAGGTGGAGCACATCGCCTCCCGTTTCCTGGAGTTCACCACCGAGCACGTCTTCGCGCGCTATCTCGGCCACCGGCCGCCCACCGACTCCGACGCGGCGGAGGCGGCGTCCTTGGTGCGACGGCTGCGGCCGCTCGCCCAGCAGACGGTGGACGCCGAACTGGCCCGCGCCATGAGGACGTTCGCCACCCGGCACCTGCACCATCACCTCGGCGCGGAGGAGACCGCGATCGCCGAGAACGCGACGCGTCCGGTGCTGCTCCCGGCCCGGACAACGCAGGCTGTGCGGGAGCTGGTTGGCGCGGAGCAGGTGGCCGCCTTCGTGGCAGCCGCCACCGAACGGGAGGTGCAGGCACGCGCCTTGGACGACCTCACAGCAACTCATGCCAAAGCGGGCGAAATTGACAAAAAGTCTTAAAGGTCAAGAGAGTTGTCCACAGATCCGTCAAATAGCTTGTGGATAACTCAAGTTGGCTGTGGATCAAACCTGACGGAGAAGAAAGACCGAA
Source organism: Streptomyces sp. NPDC058375 (assembly GCF_042723425.1). Classification (NCBI taxonomy): domain Bacteria; kingdom Bacillati; phylum Actinomycetota; class Actinomycetes; order Kitasatosporales; family Streptomycetaceae; genus Streptomyces; species Streptomyces sp. NPDC058375. The sequence goes on from NZ_JBHXJG010000029.1 coordinate 8,599, forward strand.
GAAGCGAAGAAGAACGACTGCCGGAAGAAACGACGAGTCGAAATACGGATGCACCGACAAGCCCACCCGGGCACTCTGACGCCATGGACGAACGTCGCACCGTCAAGGTGTCCAAGTACCTCTCGAAGCATCTGCGGCACCAGCCGGAACGCATCGGCCTCGCCCTCGACGACCACGGCTGGGTGGCGGTCGAGGAGCTGCTGCGCGCCGCGGCCCGGCACGGATTCCCGCTCTCGCGCGCCGAGCTCGACCACGCCGTCGCCACCAACGACAAGCGACGCTTCACCGTCGAGGGCAGTGCCGGGAGCGGCGTCGAGGGCGACCGTATCCGCGCCAACCAGGGCCACACCGTCGCCGTCGACCTGGACCTGCCGCCGACCGAACCGCCCGCGTACCTCTACCACGGCACGGTCGCCCGGGTGATGGACGCGGTCCGGGCCGAGGGCCTGCGCCCCATGACCCGCCACCACGTCCACCTCTCGCCCGACCGGGAGACGGCCACCCGGGTCGGCGCCCGCCGCGGCCGTCCCCTCGTCCTCACCGTGGACGCGGGCGCGATGCACCGCGCCGGCCATGTCTTCCGGGTCAGCGCCAACGGGGTCTGGCTCGCCGACGCCGTACCCCCGCAGTTCCTGCTCCTGCGCGCCTGAGGGCCGCAGGAGCGGCGGCCGCGGGGCGGTTATGCCAGCTGAGCGGGCGCCTCGGTCGCGATGCGCTCGAAGACCTCCGGGTCGACGTCGAAGACCGAGTCCGGGATCGGGGCGTGGACGACGATCTCGGTGAAGCCCAGCTCCCCGTGGCGCCCCGCGAAGTCGACGAAGGCGTCCACGGACTCCAGCGGGGCCGTGCGGTCCGGGGTGAACCCGGTCAGCAGGATCCGGTCCAGCTCGCCGGCGTCCCGGCCGGTCTCTGCGCAGGCCGCCGTGAGCTTCTCGTTCTGCGACCGCAGCGCGGCCCGCGACTCCTCCGGGGTGCCGTTCTCGTACAGCTTGGGGTCGCCTGTGGTGACCCAGGCCTGCCCGTGGCGGGCGGCGAGCCTCAGGCCGCGCGGCCCGGTCGCGGCGACCGCGAAGGGCAGCCGGGGACGCTGGACGCAGCCGGGGATGTTGCGGGCCTCCAGCGCGGTGTAGTGCGTCCCGCGCTCGGTCACCGCGTCCTCGGTGAGCAGCCGGTCCAGGAGGGGCACGAACTCCGCGAACCGGTCGGCGCGTTCGCGCGGGGTCCAGGCCTCCTGCCCCAGGGCGGTGGCGTCGAAGCCGCTGCCGCCGGCGCCGATGCCGAGGGTGACCCGGCCGCCCGAGATGTCGTCCAGGGAGATCAACTCCTTGGCCAGCGTCACCGGGTGGCGGAAGTTCGGCGAGGTCACGAGGGTGCCCAGCCGCAGGCGTTCGGTGACCGTCGCCGCGGCGGTGAGCGTGGGCAGCGCCCCGAACCACGGGCCGTCCCGGAAGGTCCGCCAGGACAGGTGGTCGTAGGTGTAGGCGGTGTGGAAACCGAGCTCTTCGGCCCGCTGCCAGTTCTTCTGCCCTTCGGCCCACCGGTGGATGGGGAGGATCACCGTGCTCAGACGCATGCCCCCGACGATACGCGGGCTGCCCGCCACCCCGGACATGCCGCCGGAACGGTTGCCGGAGCGGGGTCATATCGTCGGTGGGTTTGCCGGACGCCGCGACGGTGTTCACGCACTTCATGAAGGCCGGAGCCGAACGCGGCGGACGCCTTGACGCTGGCAGGACGAACGGAGGGAACAGCTGATGGACGGTATCGACGAGACCGACACCACCCCGGCGCGGCGCTCCCCGTTGCGGAGACTCCTGCGCAGCCGCACGGCCCGCACCGCCTCCGTCGCCGGCGTGATCGGCGCACTGCTGGGCGCCGGCGTCGTGGCCTGGCGGACGGACACGCTGCCGCTCGTCGGGCCCCGGCCGTGCTGGGACTCCCTCGACGACTCGGCCATGACGGCTCTCTTCGCCGACCGCAGGACCGAGGTCGAGGAACAGAAGCTGCAACCCGACCCGCAGGGCGACAGGCTCATGTACGGGAACTGCCGGATCACGAGCTACGGCACGGGCAGCGGCGAGGAGAGGGCCGTCCGGCAGGTGACCGTGCACGTCCGCCGGCTGGACTCGCTCTTCGGCACCGACAGCCGCACGTGGCCCGCGGAATTCCTCGCCGCGAACATGGCGCCCCTGGGAGAGGATCTGCCCGGCATGGCTTCGGGCCTGCGCGCCTGGGTAGCCCTGCCGCAGAGCTGCACCGGAGGCGGGGACAGCGGCCCGGCTGTGATCGACGCGGGACGGGGACAGCCGGGTCTGGACCTCGACTCGGCGTACGACCCGGCCGAGCGGGCCGCGCTCGCCCGCACGGTGGTGGCGGTCGCGAACGGCGTCATGCGTGACTTCGGCTGCAGCGGCTCCTACCCCGCTCCCGCGGAGCCGGCCGACCCCGTCGACTGGGCCGACGCCGATCCCCGGGCGTTCTGCGGGATCAAGGGGTTCGTCCTGCCCGCCCACCACGAACTGCTGACCACCACACGCACGGTGGCCGGTGACGGCGGCCCCGCCCGGGTCTGCGATGCCTCCTACGACCGTGGCCGGACGTCCGCCCGGTTCACCACCGTGGTCGAACCGCTCACCGCGAACATCTTCGCCGGGGACCTGCTCGACGGCGGGCCACGGATCAAGGGCACCAAGGGGTACGGAACACTCAACGCCACCCGTGCCGTCTACCAGGCCGCATGCAAGAGCGGGCGGGTGGTCTTCATGGTGGAGCAGCTGAAGAACATGGGGTCGGCCGCCGCCGCTTCCTTCACCCGTGACCTTCTGCCCGCCTACGTCGCCGCCGAAGCCCGGCGGATCGGCTGCGGGCCCGAGAAGGTCACCCTGCCGAAGGGGTGACCTTCACCCCTCCCGACGACCCTTTGGCATATGCCAAAGGGGTGTTCCGCAGTTCAGGAGCGGTCCCACTCACATGTGCGCCCTTCCGCACGCACGTGCAGCCTTGTGAGCGAGAATGGTCCGGTGACCTCAGTGACCGATGCGCCTCTCCCCGCCGTGACCCGTCTGATCGCCACCGACCTCGACGGCACCCTGCTGCGCGACGACAAGACGCTGTCCGCGCGCACGGTCGCGGCCCTCGCGGCGGCCGAGGAGGCCGGCGTCGAGGTCTTCTTCGTCACCGGCAGGCCGGCCCGCTGGATGGACGTCGTGCGGAGCCACGTCCAGAGCCACGGCACGGCGATCTGCGCCAACGGCGCCGTGGTCACCGATCTGCGGACGGACGGCGACCTCCTCTCCGTACGCGCGCTGGAGCGCGGTGCCGCCCTGCACGTCGTGCGCACGCTGCGCGAAGTGGCCCCCGGCACCTCCTTCGCCGTCGAGATGACCACCGGCATCAACTACGAACCGGCCTACCCGCCCTTCCACCTGGACCCGGGCGCCACGGTGGCCATCGCCGAAAAGCTGCTGCACGAGGACGCCCCGGGCACCGGCGCGCCCGTGCTGAAGCTGCTGGCCCACCACACCGAGCTGGCGCCCGACACGTTCCTCGACCTGGCCCGTACGGCGGTCGGCGACCGGGCCGCCGTCACCCGCTCCAGCCCCTCCGCGCTCCTGGAGGTCAGCGGGCTCGGCGTCTCCAAGGCCACCACGCTCGCCGCCTGTTGCGCCGAGCGCGGTATCGCGCCCGCCGAGGTGGTCGCCTTCGGCGACATGCCCAACGACGTCGAGATGCTCAGCTGGGCCGGCGCCTCCTTCGCGATGGGCAACGCCCACCCGGACGCGCTGGCCGCCGCCTCGGGCCGGACCGCGACCAACGAGGAGGACGGGGTGGCCCTCGTCATCGAGCGGATCCTCGCCGCCCGGGCGGAAGCCCGCGCAGAGGCCCGCTGAAACCTTTCGGCACACCGGGGCGTGGAGGCCCCGCCGTCGGCACACCGGGGGCGGCGAGGCCCCGCCCTCACAGCGGCGCCTCCCACACCACCGTCGTACCGCCGCCGTCCTCCCCGATCCCCGCCTCCAGCCGGCTCGCCCCGCCCAGGGACTCGGCCCGGCGGGCCAGATTGCGCAGCCCGCTGCGGCGGCCGCCCTCCGGGACGCCCACCCCGTCGTCGGCCACCGAGAGCCGCACCGCGCCCCGCCCGTCCGGCAGGGCCACCGTCGCGTCGACGACCACGTCGATCAGCGACGCCTCCGCGTGCCGGAACGCGTTGGAGAGGGCCTCGCGCAGCGCGGCGACCAGGTTCTTGCCGGTCAGCTCGCCGACGAGCGAATCCACCGGGCCCAGGAAGCGGTGCGAGGGCTTGAAGCCGAGCGGGACCGCCGCCATGTTGATCTCCCGCAGCACGCGGGTGCGCAGCCCCGAGGGAGCCTCGGCCGGCTCCTGCTGAAGCGCGAAGATGGCCGTACGGATCTCCTGGATCGTCACGTCCAGCTCGTCGACCGCCCGGCCGACACCGGTCCGCACCTCGGGCACCACCGACCGGCGCTGGGCGCTCTCCAGCATCATCCCGGTGGCGAACAGCCGCTGGATGACCAGGTCGTGAAGGTCGCGGGCGATCCGGTCGCGGTCCTCGTACACCGCCAGCCGCTCTCGGTCCCGCTGCGCCTCGGCCATCATCAGCGCGAGCGCCGCCTGGGAGGCGAACTGCGTGGCGAGCGTTCGCTCGGCCCCCGTGAACGGGCGCGCGCCCCGGAGTCTGGGGGTGGCCAGCGCGCCGAGCACCCGGCCGCCGCTGTGGAGCGGCAGCATCATGCTGGGACCGAACCGGCCGGCCAGCCTGGTGATCATCCTGCCGTCGGTGGCCGCGTCGTCGATGAACACCGCCTCCCCCGCGAGGAGTTTCGTCACCACCGCGCTCCGGACCGGGATGATCACCCCGAGCGAGGACGAGGGGTCGTCGGACGACACGGCGACGATCTCCAGACCGCCCTCCTCGGCGGGCAGCAGCACGATCCCGGCGGCGGCGTCGGCGAGCCGGCGGGCCTGTTCGGCGACCACCGACAGCGCCTCGTCGGCGTCCCCGCCCGACAGGAGCGCCGTCGTGACCGCGACCGAACCGTCGATCCAGTGCTCCCGCTGCCGCGCCGCCTCGTACAGCCGGGCGTTGCCGATGGCGATCCCGGCCTCCGTCGCGAGCACCCGGACCATGTGCAGGTCGTAGTCGCTGAACTCCGCGCCGCCGTGCTTCTCGGTGAGGTAGAGGTTGCCGAAGATCTCCCCCTGGACCCGGATGGGCACCCCCAGGAAGGACCGCATCCGGGGGTGGCCCGCGGGAGACCCGGCGCACCGCGGATCGGTGGACAGATCGGCCAGCCGGACCGGTGCGGGGTCGTGGATCAGCGCGCCGAGCAGGCCCCGGTGGCCGTCGGGCCGCCGCCCGATCTCCTCGGCCACCTCCTGCGGAACGCCGTACGTGACGAAGTCCGACAGGCCCTCGCCCAGCTCGTCGACGACGCCGATGGCGGCGTACCGGGCGTGGGCCAGCTCGGCGGCCGTCTCGCAGATCCGGTCCAGGGTGGAGTGCAGTTCCAGCCCCGCGCCGACGGAACGCATCGCCTCCAGGAGCTGCGGCACCCGCGCGGTCAGCTCGGTGGACAGCCCCTGGAGGCTGCGGGTGGCCCGGGTCGCGGCGTCGAGGGAGTCCTTCGGGTCGGGCTCTGCCATGGCCCGAGCCTAGTTAGTGCCGATAGGGGGCGAAAGTCGAGAATGCACGGGATGACCGGAACGGCGGCGGGCGCCCGACGCCCGGTTCGCGTCCCCCACGGCCCTACGACCCCGCCCCCACCGTCTCCCGTTCGCGCTTCAGCATGCGGCGCAGCGGCCCGTCCTCGGCGGCGAGTTCGGCGTACGGTCCGCGCTGCACGACCCGGCCCGCGTCCAGCACCAGCACCTCGTCGACCGCCTCCAGGCCGGTCAGCCGGTGGGTGATCAGGACCGTCGCACAGCCCCGGGTCGCGTCCAGCAGATCGGCGGTGAGGGCGTCGGCGGTCGGCAGGTCGAGGTGTTCGGCCGGCTCGTCCAGGACGAGGACGGGGAAGCCGGCGAGGAGCGCGCGGGCCAGGGCCAGGCGCTGGCGCTGACCGCCGGAGAGCCGGGCTCCGTGCTCGCCGACGGCCGTGTCGAGGCCCTCCGGCAGGGCCAGCACCCAGTCCAGCAGCCGGGCCCGGGAGAGCGCGTCGCGCAGTTCGGCGTCGGTCGCCCCGGGGCGGGCCAGACGGAGGTTCTCGCGGATCGTGCTGTCGAAGACGTGCGCGTCCTGGGCGCACAGCCCGACCGAGCGCCGGACCGTGTCCGACTCCAGCGCGGACGCCTCGACGCCGCCGAGCCGGTACGTCCCCGACGAGGCGTCCAGGAAGCGCAGGAGGACCTGGGCGAGCGTCGTCTTGCCCGAGCCGGAGGGGCCCACGACCGCGATGCGCCGTCCGCGCGTCAGCGTCAGGTCGAGCGAGACCAGCGCGTCGTGCCCGGCCCCCGGGTAGCGGGCGCTCAGCCCCCGCACCTCCAGCGGGAAGGGGGAGGCGGGCTCATCGGCGGGGGCTTCGGGCTCCTGTACGGGTACGGGGGCGTCCAGCACCTCGAACACCCGCTCCGCGCTCCGGGCGACGCGCTGGCGGTACTGCACGGCGAGCGGCAGTCCGGCGACGGCCTCGAAGGCGGCGAGCGGGGTCAGCACCACCACGGCGAGCGCGACGCCGGACAGCCGGCCGTCGTTCACGGCGGGGACGGCGACGCACGCGGCGGCCACCACGGTGAGCCCGCAGACCAGGGCGGACAGACCGCCGCCCAGCGCCGTCGCCGCGGCCGCGCGGGAGGCGATCCGGGTCAGCAGCGTGTCGGCCGCGCGCAGCCGCTGCTGCCGGGCGGGCAGCGCTCCCGCGACCGTCAGTTCGGCGGTTCCGCCGAGGAGGTCGGTGACCTGGGTGGCCAGGGCGGCGCGGGCGGGCGCGAGCTGACGCTCCGTACGGCGGGCGCAGGCGCCGCTGACGAGCGGGACGCCGACCCCGGCGACCAGCAGGCCGACGGCGAGGATCACGCCCGCCTCCGGGAGCAGCCAGCCGGTGAACCCGGCGGCCGCGGTCCCCACCACGACGGCGGTCCCGGCGGGCAGCAGCCAGCGCAGCCAGTAGTCCTGGAGCGCGTCCACATCCGCGACGAGCCGGGACAGCAGGTCGCCTCGGCGTGTGGTGCGCAGACCGGCGGGGGCGATGCGTTCGAGGCCCCGGTAGACGGCGACGCGCAGTCCCGCGAGGAGCTTCAGCACGGCGTCGTGCGAGACGAGCCGCTCGGCGTAACGGAAGACCGCCCGGCCGATGCCGAAGGCGCGGGTCGCGGTGACCGCCATCATCAAGTACATGACCGGCGGCTCTTCGGAGGCCCGGGAGATCAGCCAGCCGGAGACCGCCATGAGCCCCACGGCCGAACCGACCGCGAGGCTGCCCAGCAGCAGGGCCAGGGCCAGCTGCCCGCGCTGCGCCCCGGCCGACGCGCGGACCCGGGCGAGCGCCCGTCCGGCCCGGCTGCCGGTCGGCTCGGGGGAGCCGGGGGACTCCACCGGGCGGGCGGTCGGCAGCTCTCCGCCCGCGAGGGGCTCGGGGACGGCGGGACCGGGGGCCGCGGGGTTCCGGGCGGGCTCCCCGTACGCCTCCGCGCGGGGCTCGGCGCGCGGCTCCAGCGTGACCACCCGGTCGGCGACCGCCAGCAGCGCCGGGCGGTGCACCACCAGCAGCACGGTCCGCCCGGCTGCAAGCCTCCGTACGGCGTCGACGATCCCCGCCTCGCTCTCGCCGTCCAGGCTCGCGGTCGGCTCGTCGAGCAGCAGGAGCGGCCGGTCGGCGAGGAACGCCCGGGCGAGGGCGAGGCGCTGGCGCTGTCCCGCGGAGAGCCCGGCGCCGTCCTCGCCGAGCGGCGTCAGCATCCCGTCGGGCAGTGCGGCGACGAAGTCGTACGCGCCCGCGTCCCGCAGCGCCCCGACGATCGCCTCGTCGTCGGCGTCGGGCCGGGCGAGGCGGACGTTCTCGGCGACCGTGCCCGCGAAGAGGTGGGGGCGCTGGGGAACCCAGGCGATACGGCTCCGCCAGCGGTCCGGGTCCAGGGCGGCGAGGTCCCGGCCGCCGACCCGTACGCGCCCCTCGTCGGGGCGGGCGAAGCCCAGGATCACGTTCAGCAGGGTGGACTTGCCGACCCCGCTCGGGCCGACCAGGGCCACGGTCTCCCCCGGCTCCACGGTGAGCGACGCGGCGTCCAGCGACGGTTCGGGGCGCCCCTCGTGGCGTACGGTCACGTCTGCCAGCTCCAGCCGCAGCGTGTCCGGGACGTCCTCGGTGCCCGGGGTCCGTGGCTCGGTCTCCAGGACCGCGAAGATCTCCTCGGCGGCCGAGAGCCCCTCGGCGGCCGCGTGGTACTGCGCCCCGACCTGGCGGATCGGCAGATACGCCTCCGGGGCCAGGATGAGGACCACGAGGCCGGTGTAGAGGTCGAGTTCGCCGTGGACGAGCCGCATGCCGATAGTGACGGCGACCAGGGCCACCGACAGCGTCGCCAGGAGCTCCAGGGCGAACGAGGAGAGGAAGGCGATCCGCAGGGTGCGCAGGGTGGCCCGGCGGTAGTCGGAGGTGATGGTGCGGATCGACTCGGCCTGGGCCTTGGCCCGCCCGAAGACCTTCAGGGTCGGCAGCCCGGCGACGACGTCCAGGAAGTGGCCGGAGAGCCGGGACAGCAGCTGCCACTGGCGGTCCATCCGGGACTGGGTGGCCCAGCCGATCAGGATCATGAACAGCGGGATGAGCGGCAGCGTGACGACGATGATCGCCGCCGACACCCAGTCCTCGGTGACGATCCGGGCGAGCACCGCCACCGGCACGACGACCGCGAGACCGAGCTGCGGGAGGTAGCGCGCGAAGTAGTCGTCGAGCGCGTCGATCCCCCGGGTCGCCAGCGCGACCAGCGAGCCGGTGCGCTGCCCGCTCAGCCAGTCGGGCCCCAGCCGCGTGGCCCGCTCCAGGAGTCGGCCACGCAGTTCGGACTTGACGGCCGCGCTGGCGCGATGGGCGGCCAGCTCGGTGAGCCAGGCGACCAACGCCCGGCCGAGCGCGACCGCCGCGAGCAGCAGAAGAGGGGTGCGCAGCTCGGTGACCGTGAGCCCGTCTTCGAACCCGCCCACCACGATCTCGGCGATGAGCATCGCCTGGGCGATGACCAGCAGGGCGCCGACCAGGCCGAGGGCCACCGCGGCTGCCAGGAAGAGGCGGGTGGCCCGTGCATGGTGGAGCAGACGCGGATCGATCGGTTTCACGTGAAACATCCCCCCGGCGGGGTCGGTGAGCTCTGCGGGATCGAGAGCTGCCGCGGGCCTCGCGGCAGCTCACTGGAGTCAGTGCGCGTCGGCGATGTGCTGGGTGCCGATGCGCTTGCGGAAGACCCAGTAGGTCCAGCTCTGGTAGAGCAGCACGATGGGCGTGGCGATGCCCGCGCACCAGGTCATGATCTTGAGCGTGTACGGGCTGGACGAGGCGTTGGTGACCGTGAGGTTCCAGGCGTCGTTCAGCGAGGATGGCATGACGTTCGGGAAGAGCGTGAGGAAGAGCATCGCGACCGCCGCCGCGATGGTCACGCCCGAGAACGCGAACGACCAGCCCTCACGCCCCTTGGCGACGGCCCCGATCGCGGCCAGCAGCGCCACCACCGCCACGACCAGGGCGCCCAGGCTCCAGCCGTCCCCGTTGTCGGCCTGGGTCCAGAGCAGGAAGCCCAGCGCGAGCACCGCGGTGACCGGCCCCAGCTTCAGCGCCAGGGCGCGGGCCCGGACCCGTATGTCGCCCGCCGTCTTGAGGCCGGCGAACACCGCCCCGTGGAAGGTGAAGAGGGTGAGCGTGACGAGGCCGCCGAGGATCGCGTACGGGTTGAGAAGGTCCCAGAAGTTGCCGACGTACTCCATGTCGGCGTCGATCTTCACGCCCCGGACGATGTTCCCGAACGCCACGCCCCACAGCACCGCCGGTATCAGGGAGGTCCAGAAGATCGCGGTCTCCCAGTTCGTCTGCCACCGCTCCTCGGGCCGCTTGGCCCGGTACTCGAAGGCGACGCCCCGCACGATCAGGCAGAACAGGATGATCAGCAGCGGCAGGTAGAAGCCGGAGAAGAGGGTGGCGTACCACTCGGGGAAGGCGGCGAAGGTCGCGCCGCCCGCACTGAGCAGCCAGACCTCGTTGCCGTCCCAGACGGGCCCGATCGTGTTGATCAGGACCCGCTTCTCCTTGCGGTCGCGGGCCAGCAGCTTGGTGAGGACCCCGATGCCGAAGTCGAACCCCTCCAGGAAGAAGTAGCCGGTCCACAGGACGGCGATGAGCACGAACCAGACGTCGTGGAGTTCCATGTCTCAGCTCCTCTGCTCTCAGTACGAGAAGGCCATCGGCCGGTCGGCGTCTTCTTCGTCGTGACCGCCGATCTTCGTGGGCGGGTTGAGGTCGTCCTCGGTGAGTTCCGGCGGCCCGGCCTTGATGTACTTCACGAGCAGCTTCACCTCGATCACGGCGAGCACCGCGTAGAGCAGGGTGAAGACGATCATCGAGGTGATGACCTCGCCCTGCGAGACACCGGGGGAGACCCCCGCACGGGTCTGGAGCACTCCGTAGACCACCCACGGCTGGCGGCCCATCTCGGTGAAGATCCAGCCCCAGGAGTTGGCGATCAGCGGGAAGAGCAGCGTCCAGAGCGCGACGAGCCAGTAGAGCTTGGTGAGCCGCGGGCTCAGCGCCTTGTTCTTGAACAGGACCAGATTCGGCACCTCGTCCTCACCGGTCCGCAGCGCCGGTGGCAGCAGGAACTTCTTCCGGGTCAGCCAGAGCCCCAGCAGTCCGAGGCCGAAGGAGGCCATCCCAAAGCCGATCATCCACCGGAAGCTCCAGAACGCGACCGGGATGTTGGGACGGTAGTCGCCGGGCCCGTACTTCTCCTGCGACTCCTTGTTGATGTCGTTGATGCCGGGGACATAGGAGTTCGGGTCGTTGTTGGCGAGGAAGGACAGCACCCCGGGCAGCGAGATCTCCACGGAGTTGTGGCCCTCGCTGACGTCCCCGTACGCGAATATCGAGAAGGGCGCCCGCTCCTGGCCATCCCACAGCGCCTCGGCGGCGGCCATCTTCATCGGCTGCTGCCGGAACATGACCTTGGCGAGGCTGTCGCCGCTGACGGCGGTGAGCAGTCCGGCGACCACCACGGTGATCAGGCCCAGCCGCAGCGAGGTCCGCATCACCGGGATGTGCTTCTTGCGTGCCAGGTGGAACGCGGCGATGCCGACCATGAAGGCCCCGCCGACCAGGAACGCCGCCGTGATGGTGTGGAAGAACTGGGTTACCGCGGTGTCCTGGGTGAGCACGCGCCAGAAGTCGGTGAGCTCGGCGCGGCCGCGCTCCTCGTTGATCCGGTAGCCGACCGGGTGCTGCATCCAGGAGTTGGCCGCCAGGATGAAGTAGGCGGAGAGGATCGTGCCGAACGAGACCATCCACATGCAGGCGAGGTGGATCTTCTTCGGCAGCTTGTCCCAGCCGAAGATCCACAGACCGATGAAGGTGGACTCGAAGAAGAAGGCGATCAGCGCCTCGAAGGCGAGCGGAGCGCCGAAGATGTCGCCGACGAAGCGTGAGTAGTCGGACCAGTTCATGCCGAACTGGAACTCCTGGACGATGCCCGTGACGACGCCCATGGCGATGTTGATCAGGAACAGCTTGCCCCAGAACTTGGTCGCCCTGAGGTACTTCTCGTTCTCCGTCCGCGCCCACGCGGTCTGCAGGCCGGCGGTGAGCGCGGCGAGCGAGATCGTCAGGGGGACGAAGAGGAAGTGGTAGACGGTGGTGATGCCGAACTGCCATCGCGCCAGGGTCTCCGGCGCCAGAGCGAGGTCCACGTCGTCAGTCTCCTTACATCGCCGTGGTCACACCGGCACTGCGCCCCTTTGATCCACCCGATTACGGAGGAAACGGGGCACGCTTGTGAACGCGTTCACATTCACAAGCAATTATGGCGCACACACTTTCGGAGCCTTCGCCGGGGGTACCCCTTTTCGGCCCCCGCCCGCCGGAAGCAGGCCCCCGTTGCCCACGCAAAGGGCCCCGGACCTCGTCGATCGAGGTCCGGGGCCACCGGCGGCAGGGGCGCGGGCGGCGCGCCGCGAGAGGCGCTACAGCTCCGCGCGGAACGCCTCCGCCGCCTTCAGGAACAGGTCGTTGCCCTCGGTCTCGCCGATCGTGACCCGTACGCCCTCGCCCGTGAACGGCCGGACGACCACACCGGCCCGTTCACAGGCCCGCGCGAAGTCGACGGTCCGCTCGCCGAGCCGCAGCCAGACGAAGTTCGCGTGCGACTCCGGCACCGTCCAGCCCTGGCGCCCCAGCTCGGCGCTCACCCGGGTGCGCTCGGCGACCAGCGAGCCGACCCGGCCCAGCAGCTCGTCCTCGGCGCGGAGCGAGGCCACCGCCGCGTCCTGGGCGAGCTGGCTCACGCCGAAGGGGACGGCGGTCTTGCGCAGCGCGGCCGCCACCGGCTCGTGGGCCACGGCGAAACCGACCCGCAGCCCGGCCAGACCGTACGCCTTGGAGAAGGTCCGCAGCACGGCCACGTTCGGCCGCTCCCGGTAGATCTCGATGCCGTCGGGCACGTCGGCGTCGCGGATGAACTCCTTGTACGCCTCGTCGAGCACCACCAGCACATCGCTCGGCACCCGGTCGAGGAACCGTTCCAGCTCTCCCCGGCGCACCACCGTGCCGGTGGGGTTGTTCGGGTTGCAGACGAAGATCAGCCGGGTCCGGTCGGTGATCGCGTCCGCCATCGCGTCGAGGTCGTGCACATCGCCGTCGGTCAGCGGCACCTTGACCGAGGTCGCGCCGCTGACCTGGGTGATGATCGGGTACGCCTCGAAGGACCGCCAGGCGTAGATGACCTCGTCGCCTGGGCCCGAGGTGGCCTGGAGCAGCTGCTGCGCCACGCCCACCGAGCCGGTGCCGGTGGCGAGATGCGCCAGGGGCACACCGAAACGCTCGGCCAGCTCGTTCATCAGGCCGGTGCACGCCATGTCCGGGTAGCGGTTGAAGTTCCCCGCGGCGGCGAGCGCCGACTCCAGGACACCCGGCAGCGGAGGATAGGGATTCTCGTTGGAGGACAGCTTGTACGCGACCGGTCCGCCGGCCGCCGCCGGCTTCCCCGGCACATAGGCGGGAACGCCGTCCAGCTCGGCGCGCAGCTTGGGGCTCGTCTCGCTCACCGCAGGTCCTCCTCGACCGTCCGTTCACAGCAATACTGCACACCTTATGAGGATTGGGCCCCGCCGCGAATGGCCCGAGCGGGAAATCGACCGCAGTGCCCGGGAATGGGACCTCGCGCGGGGCCGGCTCGCGGCCCCGCCGGGGGGAGTGTTTCCCGTTTCGGCGCGCGCCGGTGGCTCGCGCCGTGGCGCGCGTCCCCCGAAGTGGTGAGTTGAGACCTCTTCGAGACATCGCACATACAGCAGGCTGCCCGCTCCCAGTACCTGAAACACGTATGCAGTAAGGCCCAACTCCCTTGCATTGCAAGGAATATGATGGACAGTGACCTTGCAGAAACGTGCCTGTCAACGTGCGCATATGCGACCGGACCGACCACCCCTCGGAGCCCTACTATCGGCTCGCCATGACAGCAGCAGGGAAGCACCAGGTGAGCCGGACGGAGACCCCCCGGCGCAGCGGCCGCCCAGGACGGGCGGGGATCCGTGATGTGGCCGCCGCGGCCGGCGTCTCGATCACGACCGTCTCCGACGCGCTCAACGGCAAGGGCAGGCTCCCGGACGCCACCCGCCGCCATGTCCGCGAGGTCGCCGAGCGCCTGGGCTACCGCCCGTCCGCCGCGGCCCGAACCCTCCGTACGGGCAAGTCGGGCCTGATCGGCCTGACCGTGACCACGTACGGGAATGAACCTTTCACCTTCACCGAATTCGCGTACTTCGCGGAGATGGCGAGAGCCGCGACCTCCGCGGCGCTCGCCCGCGGCTACGCCCTCGTCATCCTCCCCGCCACCTCCCGGCACGACGTCTGGTCCAACGTCGCGCTCGACGGGACCGTCGTCATCGACCCCTCCGACCAGGACCCGGTCGTCACCGAACTCGTCCGCCAGGGACTGCCCGTCGTCTCGGACGGCCGCCCGGCCGGCACGCTCCCCGTCACCGCCTGGGTCGACAACGACCACCGGGCCGCCGTGCTCGACCTCCTCGACCACCTCGCCGCCGCCGGAGCCCGCCGCATCGGCCTGCTGACCGGCAACACCACCGACACCTACACCCGGCTGTCCACGGCCGCCTACCTCCACTGGTGCGAGCGGGTCGGCCAGGATCCCGTCTACGAGTCCTACCCGGCCCACGACCCCTGCGCGGGGGCGGTCGCCGCCGACCGGCTGCTCGCCCGCCCGGACCGCCCCGACGCGGTCTACGGGCTCTTCGACCCCAACGGGACCGACCTCCTGGCGGCGGCCCGCCGCTACGGGCTGCGCGTCCCCGAGGACCTGCTGCTCGTCTGCTGCAGCGAGTCCACCGTGTACGCGGCCACCGAGCCGCCCATCACGACGCTCTCGCTGAAGCCCCGCCGCATCGGCACGGCCGTCGTCCAGCTGCTCATCGACGCCATCGAAGGGGTCGAGCACGACGGGCCGGTGGAGCAGGTCATACCGACGGAGCTCATCGTCCGGACCTCCTCGCAACGCCGCCCACCGCGCACCACGGTCAGCGCGCCGCGCTCCCCCAGCGGGGATTGATCGCCTCTCAGCGGGGATTGATCGGCTCTTTTCGGACCAATCGGCCGGTGAACCGTGCGTGCGCCCGGATTCACCACCCCTGGTGCGTCACACAGATCGATCCGCATTCCTATGATGGGCGCACGACACCGCGGACCACCTCTACCAGGCAGGGCCCGTCAGGTGTACGGCGGCGCGACGGTGGTGGAGGGGTCGATGACTCAGGGGGCCGGTCAGGAACCCGTGGTGCGGACGGCGACGTTGCGTGACTTCCGGGTTCCGCCGTATGCGCAGACACCCGTGCCACCGCAGGCACAGGTGGCACCTCCTTCCACGGTGCCACCGCGTGCGCCGGAGGCGCATCCGTCGCCGCCGGACGCGCTCGCGCCACCGCCCGGCGCATCCGTGCCGCCGCACGCCCCCGCCCCGCACCGCCCGCCGCACCCCGGGAACGCCGTCGTGGGCGACGAGCAGCCGGAGGGTTACACGCCGACCGAGCGGGACCTCCCGGTCATCCGCCGCGGCGACACGGTCCAAGTGCAGACGGCCGAGCCGCGCCCCGTCTCCGACGACGGCCGCGGCCCGCTCTTCGTCGTCGGCGACGTCCACGGCTACCTGGACGAGCTGCTGGCCGCCCTCGGCGAGCAGGGCCTCATCGACGCCGACGGGAGCTGGGCCGCGGGCAACGCCAGGCTGTGGTTCCTCGGCGACTTCACCGACCGCGGCCCCGACGGCATCGGGGTCATCGACCTCGTCATGCGGCTCTCCGCCGAGGCGGCGGCGGCCGGCGGCTACTGCAAGGCCCTGATGGGCAACCACGAACTGCTGCTGATCGGCGCCAAGCGGTTCGCCGACACCCCCGTCAACTCCGGGGCCGGCACCGCCACCTTCCAGGCCGCCTGGCTCCTCAACGGCGGCCAGAAGACCGACATGGAGCGCCTCCAGGACGTCCACCTCCAGTGGATGTCCCGGCTCGACGCGGTCGTCGAGGAGGACGGGCATCTGCTGATGCACTCCGACACGACGGCCTACCTCGACTACGGGTCCACCATCGAGGACGTCAACGACACGATCACGGCCATTCTCACGCGCAACGACGCCGACGAGTGCTGGGACCTCTTCCGCAAGCTCACCAAGCGGTTCGCCTTCCGGGACGAGGGCGGCTCCCAAGCGGTGCGTGAGCTGCTGACGATGTACGGCGGACAGCGCGTCGTCCATGGTCACAGCCCCATTCCGTATCTCCTGGGCGAGGTGGGAACGGAGGAGGGCGAGGACAGCTCGGGGCCCGTGATCAACGGGCCGCACGTGTACGCGGACGGCCTCGCCATCGCCATGGACGGCGGCGTGACCATGGCCGGAAAGCTGCTGGTGGTCCAACTCCCCCTGCATGGCTGACCTTCGGCGGGGAAGGCGCTTCAGGTTCAGCCTGCGCCAACCCCGCCGATCGCCGGGCCCGTCACCGGGCCCAATTCTGGAAACACCCTGTCACCCCGTGCCGTGAGCGCTCTACCATCGGCCTATCAGTGGCAGGCTCTCCTCCGTTTCCGCCCGATCGCCCGGTCCACCGCGGGCAGCCGGGCACGACGGAGCATCGGGGGATGCAGATGACAAGCGCTCCGCACCTGCTGGCCGAGGACGGACCCGAGTACGAGCGGATCCTGGGCGACGCACTGCGCCACGCTCACGAACGCCCGGACCTGGAGGGCGTCGGGGACCGGCTCAACACCGAACAGCTGCGCACCATGGCGCTCGGCGCCACGGCGCTGATCACCGCGGCCGCGGCCACCGAGTACGAGCACTACGTCAAGGCCCGCGGCGAACTGCGCCGCCCCTCGACCGCCGAAGGCGCCGACGGGATCCCGGGTCTGGACGGGCCGCAGAGCACGGCGGCCGGAGCGGGCGCCGGCATAGGCGCGGTCATCACGGTCCTGACCCCGCTGCTGGCCGGCACCGCGGCCGTCATCTTCCTGCTCGTCGGCTATCTGCTGAAGGCGGTCAGCCCCTCGGTGGCCTTCGGCGACTCGATGGTCGCGGCCGGGTGGTTCTTCGCGGCGGTCGCCGCCGCGGCGATCCTCGTCGCGGCCGTCGGGCTGCTCGTCACCGCCCTCCGCAACGGCGCCACGTCCCTGGCCGCCGAGGAGGAGGAGCAGGAGCTTCCGGAGGAGGTGGCACGGGCCAGGGAGGCGTGGCGCCACGCCCTGCTGGAGCGCGGCATCCTCCCGTTCCTCCGGGACGCCCTGGCCGACCCCACCGCGGGGCCCGCCGCCCGGACCCCGCACCGTTCGCCCAACCGCATCCCGAAGATCGGCTACAGCAGGCCGGACTTCTCCGGCCCGGACGACGGCCCGGCGGCCGGACCCCGGCCGACCTTCACCAGCCCCGACTTCACGAGCCCGGACTTCGGCGGCCCGGAAAACCAGCCGGACTGAGACCGACGCGGAGCACGAGGCGGACCGGGCCGAAACCGACGCGGGGCACCAGCCGCACCACCGAAACATGCGCGGGCCGGGGCGGCAAGTGCCGCACCCGGCCCGGGAGATGCTCCGGACGGACCGGAGCGGTGGATCAGATGGCCTGCGGAGCCAGCTTCGGGTTGACGCCGTACTCGTTCGTCTCCGGCTTGCCCTCCGAGGCGAGGAAGACGATCAGGACGATGGCGCCGACGAAGGGGACGAGCGCGATCAGCAGCCACCAGCCCGAGCGGCCGGTGTCGTGCAGACGGCGCACGCTGACCGCGAGCGACGGGATGAGAACCGCGAGGGTGTAGATGGAGGCCAGGAAGTCCACACCGATCATCATGCCGATGATCAAAAGCACCAGGCTGATGACGAAGTTGATGAGCGTGAACATCCAGTACTCCTGGCGGCGCGCGCGTCCGCTGAAGCCTGCGTAATTCTTGAGCACTGCCAGGTACCAGTTCATGGTGATTCCCCTCCCCGGGCCCCGTTCGGGGCCGCCAACTTTCAGCCAAGCAAGCCGGAAAGTAAGCCACAAATAAGGAACGGGTCAAGACCGGTTGACGCAAAGGGGAAACGTACATCCAGCTGCCGCACGACTGTGTCCATACTGTCGCTTAACAAGATGGCTAGACATGCCAAACCACCGCTAAACACCCTTAGTTGCTTGTAAGGCGCAGAACATCCGGAGCCCCGGAGGCCCCCGCCCGGGGTCAGACCTCGGTGCCGCGTGATCGGACCGGCGGACGGCCGCCCGGAGCCGGCACCGTGGCCAGCAGCGCCTCGCCCGTCGCGTAGAGCTCGATCAACAACGGCCGGAGCGCCCGACCGCGTCCGGTCAGGGTGTAGCTCGTACGCACGGGGAATCCGCGCCGACGCTCCACCGGCAGCAGGCCGCGCTCACGCAGTTCCGTGAGCCGCTGGCTGAGCGCCTTCGCCGACAGCTCCGGCAGGCGCGCCCTCAGCTCGGAGAACCCGAGCGGGCCGCCCATCAGTTCGCGCAGCACCAGGATGGTTCAGCGTCCCGACACCGCGGCGAGGGCGGCCCCCTGTGGCAGGCCCGCCCGGGAACGCAGCGGGGACGACGGCCGGATCCCGTTGAGAACCCGACCGCCGTCCCCGACGAGGAGCCGACCGCCGGGGACGAGCCGGCGGTCGGGGACGAGCCGCCGGCCGGCCCCGTTCGTGCAGGTCAGTCCGCGATCGGCAAGTAGACCCGGTTGCCGGCAGCCGCGAACTCCCTCGACTTCTCGGCCATGCCCTCCTCGATCTCCTCCTGCGAACCGCCGTGCTGACGGCGGATGTCCTGGGAGATCTTCATCGAGCAGAACTTCGGCCCGCACATCGAGCAGAAGTGCGCCGTCTTCGCCGGTTCGGCCGGCAGCGTCTCGTCGTGGAACTCCCGGGCCGTGTCCGGGTCGAGGGCCAGGTTGAACTGGTCCTCCCAGCGGAACTCGAACCGCGCGTCCGAGAGCGCGTCGTCCCACTCCTGGGCGCCCGGGTGCCCCTTGGCCAGGTCAGCCGCGTGGGCGGCGATCTTGTAGGTGATCACGCCGGTCTTCACGTCGTCCCGGTTGGGCAGCCCCAGGTGCTCCTTGGGCGTGACGTAGCAGAGCATCGCCGTGCCCCACCAGGCGATCATCGCGGCGCCGATGCCGGACGTAATGTGGTCATAGGCGGGCGCGACGTCCGTGGTCAGCGGGCCGAGCGTGTAGAACGGCGCCTCCTCGCAGATCTCCTGCTGGAGGTCGATGTTCTCCTTGATCTTGTGCATCGGGACATGCCCGGGGCCCTCGATCATGGTCTGGACGCCGAACTGCTTGGCGATCGTGTTCAGCTCGCCCAGCGTGCGCAGCTCGGCGAACTGCGCCTCGTCATTGGCGTCCGCGATCGACCCGGGGCGCAGCCCGTCCCCCAGCGAGTATGTGACGTCGTACGTCGCGAGGATCTCGCAGAGCTCCTCGAAGTGCTCGTAGAGGAACGACTCCTTGTGGTGCGCGAGGCACCAGGCCGCCATGATCGAGCCGCCGCGCGAGACGATCCCGGTCTTACGGCGGGCCGTCAGCGGGACGTACGGCAGGCGCACTCCGGCGTGCACCGTCATGTAGTCCACGCCCTGCTCGGCCTGCTCGATGACCGTGTCCTTGTAGATCTCCCAGGTCAGCTCCTCGGCCCGGCCGTCCACCTTCTCCAACGCCTGGTAGAGGGGCACCGTTCCGATCGGTACGGGGGAGTTGCGCAGCACCCATTCGCGGGTGGTGTGGATGTTGCGGCCGGTGGACAGGTCCATGACCGTGTCGGCGCCCCACTTGGTCGCCCAGGTCATCTTGTCCACCTCCTCCTCGATGGAGGAGGTGACGGCCGAGTTGCCGATGTTGGCGTTGACCTTCACCAGGAACCGCTTGCCGATGATCATCGGCTCGATCTCGGGGTGGTTGACGTTGGCCGGCAGCACCGCCCGGCCCGCCGCGATCTCCTCGCGTACGACCTCGGCCTCGACGTTCTCCCGGATCGCCACGTACTCCATCTCCGGGGTGATCTCCCCCCGGCGGGCGTACGCGAGCTGGGTGACGGGACGTCCGTCGCGGCTGCGGCGCGGCTGGCGCGGGCGGCCGGGGAAGACGGCGTCGAGGTTGCGCAGCCCGCCGCGCGGCGAGGTGTGCTTGAGCCCGTCGTCCTCGGGGCGGACGGGCCGGCCCGCGTACTCGGCGGTGTCGCCGCGGGCGATGATCCAGTTCTCCCGCAGGGGCGCGAGGCCCCGGCGGACATCGGTGTCGATTCCGGGATCGGTGTACGGCCCCGACGTGTCGTACAGCGTCACGTCCTTGCCGTTGGTGAGGTGCACCTGTCGGACCGGCACCCGGAGGTCAGGGCGCGAGCCCTGGACGTACCCCTTGTGCCAGCCGATGGACTTCCCGGCCTCGTCGCCCGTGCTCTCGGCGTTCTGTTTCGAGGCAGGCGTGCGTGCGTCCGCTGTGGTCATGAGACCTACTCCCTACGCCGGCATTACCCGGTAACAGGTTCGGCGGTCGGCGCAGCGTGTCCCGTACGGATGTACGGCGGTCAGCGCCCTCTCAGCCCGGTGCTCCGAGCTCCCGCGTGTGCAAAGGTGCCTCCACGCTAGCGTCCTTTCCGGCGAGCTGACCAGAGGGCCCCTCTGTTCTTGCGATGATCGCCCCGTGACCTCCCCCCAAAACGACCCCGCACCCCAGCCGCCGTCCCCGGGCCACAGCCACGGCCACTCGCACAGCCACGGACCCGCCGCCCCGGTCTCCCGGCACCTGCGCAAGGTCATCGCCGCCGTGCTGATCCCGTTCGCGACGGCGGTCGTCGTCGGCCTGATCGCGTTCTGGCCCGGCGGCGCACCCGACCACGAGCGCACCGGCGTCGGATTCGACCGCCAGACCCAGGACGGCAAGGTCGTCCAGGTCGTCCAGGTCGACTGCGCGGACGTCAACGCCGCGCAGGTGCCCCCGACCGGCGACACCTCCACGCCCTCGGGGCGGGAGGCCGTCAACGAGCAGGAAGGGGAATGCGCGAAGGCCACCGTCGAGGTGACCAGCGGCGACGACAAGGGCCGTAGGTTCGTCGAGGTGGTCCAGCCGGACGCGCCCCGCCAGCTGAAGGAAGGTCAGGGCGTGGTCGTGGCGTACGCACCGGACGCGCCGCGCGACCTCCAGTACTCCGTGACCGACGTGAACCGGAAGGTCCCGATGGCGCTGCTGGCCGGGATCTTCGCCTTGGCGGTGGTCCTGGTGGGCCGGATGCGCGGGGTGATGGCGCTGGTGGCGCTGGCCGTGTCGTTCGCCGTGCTGACCCTGTTCATCCTGCCGGCGATCCTTCAGGGCTCGAATCCGCTGGTCGTGGCGGTGATCGGAGCCAGCGCGATCATGCTGGCGGCCCTCTATCTGTGCCACGGGGTGACGGCCCGTACGTCGGTCGCGGTCGTCGGCACGCTGATCTCGCTGCTGCTGATCGGGCTGCTGGGCTCCCTGTTCATCGGCTGGGCGAGCCTGAGCGGCAACACCGACGACAACACGGGCCTCATCCACGGTCTCTACCCGGACATCGATATGAGCGGTCTGCTGCTGGCCGGTGTCATCATCGGTTCGCTCGGGGTGCTCGACGATGTGACGGTCACCCAGACCTCCGCCGTCTGGGAACTGCACCAGGCCGACCCGGAGATGGGTTGGAAGGGGCTGTACCGGGCAGGTATCCGGATCGGAAGGGACCACATCGCCTCGGTGGTCAACACCCTGGTGCTGGCGTACGCGGGCGCGGCGCTGCCGCTGCTGCTGCTCTTCTCCATCGCCCAGAGCAGTGTGGGGACGGTGGCCAACAGCGAGCTGGTCGCCGAGGAGATCGTCCGCACGCTGGTCGGATCGATCGGCCTGGTCGCCTCGGTGCCGGTGACCACAGTGCTCGCCGCGCTGGTCGTCTCCGCGGACCGCGCGGGGTCGGGCGGCGCACCGGCGGCTACGGCCGCACCCGCACGGACCGGCCGGGGCCGTCGACGTAAGACGGGGTGACGGGGCATCGAGACGGAGTGGCGGGGCATGACGACGGGGTGACGGGGCATCGGGTGCGCCCGGTCAGCCGGCGTTCTGCTCCTCGGCGAGGATGCGGCCGAGCGCATCCTCCAGGTTCCCGTCGAAGTCACCCAGCGTGTGCTCCTGGCCGAGCGGCACCAGCTTGTCCGTCCGGTCGAGAAACGCCACCAGCGGCGCCGTCCCCGCCCGGAACAGCGCACGGTCCGCGCCGACCTGAAGCCGGATGTGCACATCTCCGAGCCCCTCGGGCTCGGTCGGGCCGATGTGCACATCTCCGTCGCCGCTCGGGCTGTTGAGCCCGTCCAGCAGCAGTTCGCGGCCGAACGCCCAGGTCACAGGGGCATCGCCGGGCAGGTGGAACGTCATCCGGATGGCGTACGGATCGCCGACCTCGTACCGGAGCTCCACCGGAATACGGAACGAGAGCTCCTCGGAGACGAGGAAGCTCATCATGACCTCTGCTTGAACCGACTCGCGCATCGTTCAACCCCGCAGTAGATGAAACTGGCCAGGAATGATCCCCCATGGCCCTATTGACGCCATCGTGGTGCACGCGATAGCAGATCACAAGGAGTGATTTTTCAGATACTGATAGAGAACACGAACGAACGCAAGAGGCTGGCGACTTCGCCACGTAGCTGTTCGACTGCGGGCAGCAACCGATCTTCCCGATCCAGGGGTACGGAAATGGCCATCGCCGCAATGGTGGCACCGGCCGTGACCGGAATCGCGGCGCAGACGGTCCCCAGCGTGTACTCCTGGCGTTCGATGACCGGTTCACCTCGTCGGAGGGTGCGCAGCCGTTCCAGAAGCGTGGCGCGATCTCGCACTGAGTAACGGGTGAGGGGGCGCACGGGGTGCCGGTCGAGGTGGTCCTCGCGGGCCGTCTCGTCGAGTTGGGCGAGCAGACACTGGCCGATGGCGTGCGCGTGGGCGGTCTCCCGGAACGAGGCCCACTCCCCCACCGCCGGGGTGTCGGGGGTGTCCGCGACCGCGATCAGCTCGATCTCGCCGTCGCAGTACACGGCGCAGTACACCGGCGCACCGATGACGTCCCGCCAGTGGCCAAGGGAATCGGCGACGGAGGCGGGGCGCGGGCCGCTCCTGACGCCGGGTGCGGCGGTCAGGTTCTCGGCGGCCGCGCCGAAGTGGAAGACACCGTTCTCACGGCGGAGATAGCCCTCGTGGGTGAGGGTGCGCAGCAAGTGGTACGCGGTCGGCAGCGGAAGCCCCGCCTCCCGTGCCAGTTGCTTGGCGGGCGCCCCGTCCCGATGGGTGCCCACAGCCTCCAGCAACCTCAACGCCCGCTGAACCGAACCGATCAACGTCGGGACAGCGGTGCTCGATGCCGTGGTCAAAGGTCACCCCCAGGCATGGTGACGGGCCGTCAGCCCTCCCGTGGGGGCCGCCCCCACGGGCCTGCCGCGATCCCGAGGGCCGGAGGGGACCGGAGATCCGGTGACCCGTGACCGGCGAGGACCGGTCCGGGCGCCGGCGATCGGAGGCCAACGACCGGACTGTCGTACCCAGGACCGATCAGGCGATCGATATGGTGACGGAAGGTCACATTCCGGATGGCGGCAGCGATTTGCCACTGTATCGGCCGCCTGCGGCAGGCGGGTGGTTTCCTCCGGGACTTAGCTCTGCTGGGCTAATCCTCCCGGGCCGGAGCCGGCCGTGCCGCTCCCTGCGGGCCCGAGTCGGACGGGGCGGGCCGGCCCCCGCGACGGCCCGCGGTCCGTGTACTACCAGTCACCGCGCGAGGACGACGACGACATGAACTTGCGGACGACGAAGATCAGTCCGCCGACCACGACGACGAAGACCAGCGCCTTGAAGAGCAGGCTGATCACGAAGCCGACCACGCTGGCGATCAGACCGCCGAACACGAAGATCGCAATGACGGGCACCGCGATCCACTTCACCCACCAGGGCATTCCCGCGAATATCTCCCGCACGGCCATCGCCTCTACCTCGTCTCTCTGAGTCCTTGCCTCGATGCTAAAGGCGCGAAGGCCCCCGGCGGGGCGCAGCAGCCCCTTGAAGACCCCTGATCTCGCCCCTAGGGATCCCCGAGGAGGACGCGCGCTCCCGGCGGATCGGGAACAGGCGCCTCAGCCCTCCGGCGGCGAGAAGACGACCATCACCCGCAGGTCCTCGGTGATGTGGTGGAACTTGTGGGCCACGCCCGCCGGCACGTAGACGACACTTCCCCTGCCGACCTGTGTCGTCTCCGTCCCCACCGTGATCGACGCCCGCCCGCTGACGACGAAGTAGACCTCGTCCTGCTGGTGCGGCTGCTGCGGATCGAGATCGCCCGCGTCCAGCGCGTACAGACCGACCGACATGGTGCGTTCCCGTACGAATTGCAGATAGGCACCGTCGTTGGCGGCCCGCTCCGCCTCCAGCTCGTCCAGTCTGAATGCCTTCATGGCCCGCCCGCCCCTTGTGACCCGTGCTACGGGTTCCGCCTGCGCTGTCGGTGTCCACCACCGATCATGTCTGCCACGATCAGACACATGAAGAATTTCGTAGTCAAGACGATCGCCAACGCGGGTGCGCTGGCTGTGGCCATCTGGCTGATCGGCGACATCACGCTGGAGGGCGGCAGCACGGGCCGCAAGGTCCTCACCCTGATCCTGGTCGCGTTGATCTTCGGCCTGGTGAACTTCCTGGTGAAGCCGCTGGTCCAGCTGCTGACCTTCCCCTTGTTCATCCTGACGCTGGGGTTGATCACCCTGGTGGTCAACGCCCTGATGCTGTTGCTCACCTCCTGGCTGGCGGGCGTGCTCGATCTCAGCTTCCACGTCGAGGGGTTCTGGACGGCGGTGCTCGGCGGCCTGATCATCTCGGTCGTGTCCTGGGCGCTCAACGTCGTCCTGCCCGACGAGAACTGAGTCCGGGATTCGGGAGTCCGGGATTCGAGATTCCGGGCCTCCGGGTAGGGCCGCTCCCGGGCCTCTGGAAGAGTGCAGGGGGCACCGGTTCCACCACCGGGGAGAACCGGTCCACCGCCGGGGGAGAACAGCGAAGGAGCAGGCATGAGCACCATGGGCGACGGAACGCGTGCGGTACGCGCCGGGCTTCCCGAACCGGAGCAGTTCGAGCCCACCCTGCCCGGTCCGGTCTTCGCCGCGCACTTCCACCTCTCCGGCGAACCGGTGGGCCCGTACACCTACGGCCGTGACACCAATCCGACCTGGACCCACCTGGAGCGCGCCATCGGCGAGCTGGAGGCTCCCGGCGAGGAGGTGGGCACGACCGTGTTCGCCTCGGGCATGGCGGCGATCACCGCGGTGCTGCTCTCCCAGGTCCGCTCGGGCGACGCCGTGGTCCTGCCCGACGACGGTTACCAGGCGCTGCCCCTCGTACGGGAGCAGCTGGCGGCGTACGGGGTCGAGGTCCGGACCGCGCCGACCGGCGGCGACGCCCAGCTGGCGCTGCTGACCGGGGCGAAGCTGCTGTGGATCGAGAGCCCCTCCAACCCGGGTCTGGACGTCTGCGACATCCGGCGGCTGGTGGAGGCCGCGCACGCGGCGGGCGCCCTGGTCGCCGTCGACAACACCCTGGCCACCCCGATCGGCCAGCGCCCGCTGGAGTTGGGCGCCGACTTCTCGGTGGCCAGCGACACCAAGGGCATGACCGGACACGGCGACATCCTGCTCGGCCATGTGACCTGCCGCGATCCCCGGCTGACGGCGGACGTGCAGCGCTGGCGCAAGGTCGTCGGGGCGATCCCCGGCCCGATGGAGGCCTGGCTCGCCCACCGCTCACTGGCCACCCTCCAGCTGCGCATCGACCGCCAGTGCACCACCGCCCTTGCCCTCGCCGAGGCGCTGGCCGAGCGGACGGAGGTCACCGGGCTGCGGTATCCGGGTCTGCCCACCGACCCGTCGTACGCCGTCGCCTCACGCCAGATGCGGCGCTTCGGGTCCGTGGTCTCCTTCGAGCTGGCCGACCGGGACACCGCGGAACGCTTCCTGTCCGCGCTGCGCCTGGTCGACGACGCGACGAGCTTCGGCGGCGTCCGGTCCACCGCGGAGCGCCGGGGCCGCTGGGGCGGCGACGCCGTCGCGGAGGGCTTCATCCGCTTCTCGGTCGGCGCGGAGGACCCCGAGGACCTGCTCGCCGACGTCGAACAGGCGCTGGACACGGCGGTCCAGTAGGCCGGAGGAGTTTCAGACGGCCCTCCGCGGGCCACTCTCTTGCCATGACCGAACGTCCTGTGGTCAAGCGCACCGCACGCGCCGTCCTGCTCGACGGCGACGATCTCATCCTGATCAAGCGCACCAAGCCGGGAGTCGATCCGTACTGGCTCACGCCCGGCGGCGGAGTCGAGCCCGAGGACGCCACCGTCGTCGAGGCGCTGCACCGCGAGGTCGACGAGGAACTCGGCGCGAAGATCGTCGACGTGGTCCCGTGCTTCGTCGACACCGTGGAGCACATCGCGGACGGCGGCGTGACGGGGGTGAAGGTCCAGCACTTCTTCGTCTGCCGACTGGCGTCGATGGACATCTCCCTGCGGCACGGCCCGGAGATCGACGAGCCCACCGGGGAGTACGAGATCGTGCGGGTGCCGTTCAGCCGGGTCGGAATCGCGGCCGTGCACCTCGTTCCGCTCTCCCTGCGGCACTACCTTGACGGCAACATCGAGGGCGTACGGGCGATGCACGCCCCCGACCTGGGCTGACGTCCCTCTCGTCGGGCATGCGCCCCGGCAGGTACTCCCCGCCGGGTACGCGCGGATACTCCCGCTGCCGGACGCCCCGCGGCGTCCGGCTCGGCATCGTGTTTCACGTGAAACCACTCAAGCGCCCCGTACGCCGAGGGCTCCTCGTCGCCCATGTCGCCGTCTCCGTCAGCTGGCTCGGCCTGACCGTGGGTCTGCTGACGCTCGGCATCACCGCGTTCGCCACCGGAGATCCCGCCACCGCGGGAGCCGCCACCCGGGCCATGAAAATCTTCGGGGACTGGCTGGTGATCCCGGTGGCGCTGCTCGCCCTGGTGAGCGGCCTGGTGCTGGCACTGGGCACTCCCTGGGGTCTGGCCCGGCATCGCTGGGTGTGGACCAAATTCTGGCTGACCCTGATCACGACCGGACTGTCGATCTTCTCCCTGCGCCCCGGCATCGATGCGGCGGCCGCCGCCGACGAGGCCGTGGACATCAATCTCGTGATCGCGCCGTCGGTGGCCACCGCCACCTATTTCTTCATCACCGCGATCTCGGTCCTCAAGCCCTGGGGGCTCACCCGCCGCGGCAAGCGGCTGCGGTTCTCGGCCAGTTCCGCGAAATCGGTGGACGCGCGATCACCCCGTCAGACAGCCTGACCCCATGCACAGCCCATCACCCCGCTCCCTCGTCGACCTGCCGATCCGGCGCCTCAACCGGGGAGATCTGATCCCCTGTGCCGACCTCTGCGAGGACCGCGGCTGGCCGCGCGACGAACGCCGGTGGGGGCTGCTCCTCTCGGCCGGCACCGGGTACGGGATCGACGCCCCGGACGGCAAGGGCCTGGCGGCGACCTGCCTGACCATGCCGTACGGATCCGACTTCACCGCGGTCGGCATGCTGCTCGTCGCCGAACGCTACGCACGTCGGGGACTCGCCCGCCGGCTCATGCGGTACGTGATGGAGACGGTGGGCGACATCCCGCTCGCCCTGTACGCCACCGAGGAGGGGCGGCCGCTCTACGAGGACCTCGGCTTCTCCGCCGTGGGCCGGGCCGAACGCGTCGGCGGCCGGTTCG
Organism: Streptomyces sp. NPDC058375; assembly: GCF_042723425.1. Classification (NCBI taxonomy): domain Bacteria; kingdom Bacillati; phylum Actinomycetota; class Actinomycetes; order Kitasatosporales; family Streptomycetaceae; genus Streptomyces; species Streptomyces sp. NPDC058375. The sequence goes on from NZ_JBHXJG010000029.1 coordinate 36,103, forward strand.
AAGCGGGCGGGCCCGACGACGCCCCCTCGGACACAGCCTCACCCGCCCACTCCTCTCCGGCGCTCCCGCCCTCGTCCGTGACCACACGGCCTGCCGCGGCAGACGATCTGCAAGCGATGATCCGGCTCGACCTCCCCGCGTTCGGCGCCGACCGGACGCATCTCCTCGCCCGGCTGCCCGCCTTCTCCGACCGGCTGCAGGTCGCCGAGGCGCACGGCGAGCTGGTCGGTTACGCGGCGCTCTGGCCGAGCGGGCACGCCGAGGTGGTGGGGCCGCTGATCGCCCGGGACACGGCCACCGCGCAGGCCCTCGTCGCGGCCCTGGCAGCCAGCACGGACCGGCCGCTGCGGGCGGAGGTCGACGCCCGCCACAAGGAACTGCTCGGCTGGATGGCGGAGCACGGTCTTGAGCCCCTCTCCGGGACCACCGTGATGACGTACGGCATCCCGGATCTGCCCGGTGACGCCGCCCGCAGGTTCGCCCCGCTCACCGTCGCGACGGGCTGACGCCGCAGCAGCCGCGCCGCCTTGAGGGCGGTGCGGCTGCTGGGGGTGCGGGACGGCTTCTGGGGAGCCGGGCTCAGTGCCGGGCCGCCGCCACGGGGGCCGGCTCGGGGCTGCTCCCGGCGACGATCCGGCCCCTGCCGGTCTCCCGGCGCTCCAACAGACTGGAGAACACCGCCAGTACCAGAGCCGAGGCGGCGAGCACGGCGCCGACCCAGTTGGGGGCGGTGTAGCCGAGACCGGCCGCGATGACGAGACCGCCGAGCCAGGCGGACAGGGCGTTGCCGAGGTTGAAGGCCCCGATGTTGACGGCGGACGCCAGCGTCGGCGCACCCGCCGCCTGGTCCAGGACCCGCTTCTGCAGCGGAGGCACGGTCGCGAAGCCCAGGGCGCCGATCAGGACGATGCTGACGGCCGCGGCGAACTTGTTGTGGGCGGTCACGGTGAACAGGCCGAGGACCAGGGCGAGCGCGCCGAGCGAGACGTACAGCAGGGGCATCAAGTGGCGGTCGGCGAACTTGCCGCCGATCAGGTTGCCAGCGACCATGCCGAGGCCGAAGAGAACCAGCAGCCAGGTGACGGACGAGGCGGAATAGCCGGCGATCTCGGTCATCATCGGGGTGATGTAGGTGATCGCGGCGAAGACTCCGCCGAAGCCCAGGACGGTCATGGCCATCGCCAGCAGGACCTGGACGTTGCGGAACGCGGCCAGCTCGTGGCGGATGCGCACGCCTTCCGCCTTGGGCTGTTCCGGGACGAGCTTCGCGACGCCGAGCAGTCCCACGACCCCCAGGGCGGCGACGACGAGGAACGTGATCCGCCAGCCCGCGGTCTGGCCGAGATACGTGCCGAGCGGCACGCCGACGACGTTGGCGACGGTGAGGCCGGTGAACATCATGGCGATGGCCCCGGCCTTCTTCTGCGGGGCGACCAGATCGGCCGCGACCACCGAGCCGATGCCGAAGAAGGCACCATGCGCGAGGGAGGCAATCACCCGTCCGGCGAGTATGACGCCGAAGACCGGGGCGAGCGCGGACACGAGGTTGCCCACGATGAACAGCCCCATGAGGAGCATCAGCATGCGCTTACGGGTGACGCGGGTGCCCAGCAGCGTCATCAGCGGGGCTCCGATGACCACACCGAGCGCGTAGCCGGTCACCAGGAAGCCCGCGGTCGGGATCGAGACCTGGAAGTCACCGGCGACCTCGGGGAGCAGCCCCATGATCACGAATTCGGTCGTTCCGATCCCGAATGCCCCGATGGCAAGGGCGAGGAGCGCGAGCGGCATGGGTTTCACCTTCCCTGGAGATTGCGTCTGCGCCTTACGAGCGTCCACAATAATTGCAGACGCTGGTTAATTGCAAACGCGGGCTATTGCAGATGTCCCCTATCCTGGAGTCAGGCAGCTCCCGTACGGAGGAGAGAGACATGACAGCGACCGACCCCGCCCTGACCGCCATCGCCCAGAGCTGGTGCACGCTCTCCCTGCTCCACGGGAAGATCGAGGCCCGTATCGAGCGGGCCCTCCAGGCTGGCCACGGGCTCAGCGCCCGGGAGTATTCGCTGCTCGACGTGTTGAGCCGGCAGCACAACGGCGTCGGCGGACACCTCCAGATGAAACAGGTCGCCGACGCCGTCGTCCTCAGCCAGAGCGCCACCACCCGGCTCGTCACCCGGCTCGAGGACCGTGGTCTGCTGACCCGCTACCTGTGCGACACCGACCGCCGGGGCATCTACACCGACGTCACCGAGGCCGGACTCACGCTGCTGGAGACCGCCCGGCCGACGAACGACAGCGCACTGCGGGCGGCCCTGGACGAGGCGGCGGAGAACCCGGAGCTCGCCCCGCTGGTCAGGGCCGTCGAAGAGCTGAAGGTCCCGGTCTGACCGACCCTGGCGTCCCCGGCGCCCGCCCTAAGATGCCGATCATGAGCGATCTCGAAATACGCCCCGCCACGCCGGACGACCTGGTCGCAGTGGTCGCGATGCTCGCCGACGACCCGCTGGGTGCACAGCGTGAGTCCCCGGACGACCTCGCCCCGTACCGGGAAGCACTCCAGCGGCTGGCCGGCGACCCGAACCAGCACGTGGTCGTCGCCGTCCGCCAGGAGCGGGTCGTCGGCACCCTTCAGCTGACCATCATCCCGGGGCTGTCCCGCCGGGGCTCGACCCGCTCGATCATCGAGGGCGTCCGCATTCACGGCGACGAGCGGGGCAGCGGCCTCGGCACCCAGCTCATCCAGTGGGCGGTGGACGAATCCCGCCGACAGAACTGCCAGTTGGTGCAGCTGACCTCGGACGCCACCCGCGAGGACGCGCACCGCTTCTACGAGCGACTCGGCTTCACAGCGAGCCATGTGGGCTTCAAGCTGGCGCTCTGACAGAAGGTGAACGGGTGGGTGTTTCACGTGAAACACCCACCCGTTTACCGGACCTGAACTCAGCCGCCGAGCCCCCGCCAGCCCTCCGCGTCCACCCCGCCGGGCACGGCCGCCCCCGCCTCGTACGGCTCCCGCGTGAAGACGAACGAGCCGAGGTCGAGGTGGTCCACCGAGCCGTCGTCCTTGCGCACGACGCGCAGGGTCTCCCCCGCGTAGTAGTCGTTCTGGCCCGTCCAGGTGCCGTCCGGGCGGTAGGTGAAGGCCGCGCCCCGCCCCTTGCCGCCCAGCGGCGTGAGCTGCAGGCCCCGGTCCCCCGTGAGCCTCAGCGTGAACGGGTTGGTGCCCCAGTGCCAGACACCGGTCAGCGCGAGCAGCTCGTCGTCCACCTCGGGCAGCGGGCGCCAGGGTTCCGGGATCCGCGGCTCGGCCTCGACGACGATGCCCAGGAGCTCGGCGGCCACCGTCGCGGCGGGCAGCCCGGAGGTGACATTGGCGAGGACGACCGCCGCCACATCCTCCTCATCGCACACCCAGAGCCCGGCGACGAACCCGGGAAGCGATCCCGTGTGCCCGAAGAGCACGCGCCCCTCGCCCCCGACGATCTGGAGTCCGAGGCCGTAACCACTGGCACCCGTCTCGACCGGTGCGGCGGGCGTCCGCATCTCCCGCACGGAGGAGGCCGACAGCACGCGGTCGTCGCCCTCGGTCAGGAAGGCGGCGAACCGCAGCAGGTCCTCCGCAGTGGACCAGAGCTGACCGGCGGGCGCCATGATCCCGAGGTCCTCCGCGGGCTCACTCAGCATGACGTCGGCCCAGGGGTGGACGGCCCAGCCACCCGCGTGCGGTGCCACGGGGTCGCTCGTCGTGCGGTGCATGCCCAGCGGTTCCAGAATCTCGCGGCACAGCGCCTCCTCCCAGGCGACGCCGCGTACCGCTTCCACCAGCGAACCGAGCAAGGTGTAACCCGGGTTGGAGTAGTGGTGGCGATGACCGGTCGGGTGCGTCATCGGCCGGTCGCCCAGCACGTCGGCGAGCTCGGGCCGCAGGGTGCCGGGCGTCCGCTCCCACCAGGGCGCGGGCGCTTCGGCGCCCAGCCCCGAGCTGTGGCAGAGCAGCTGAAAGACGGTCACCCCGCCCACGCCCGTACCGGGGAGGTGCTTCTCCAGGGGGTCGTCCAGATCGATCAGGCCCTCGTCCCGCAGCCGCAGGATCAGAACGGCCGTGAACGTCTTGGTGATGGAGCCGATCCGGTACTGCGTGTCGGCGTCGGGAGCATGCCCCTCGACGCACGTACGCGCCCCGCTCCAGGCCGTACGCCCCTGCCGCCCCACCGCTGCCACGAGGGACGGCGCCCGGCCGTCCCGCTGCGCGACGGCGATGCGGTGCAACAGGGCCCGTTGCGTACTGGGGAGCAGGTCTTCGCCGGTAGAAGTCATGGACCCACCCTTATCCCACGGGCCGCCCCCTGACGAACCCTTTTCCACGGGAAAGTCCCGGCACGCTCACAGCGAGTCGAGAAATCCCCTGACCGCAACGGCGAATTCCACCGGCACGGTCCCGTGGACGGTGTGTCCGGCGCGCCTCCAACAGCCCGGGTGCCCAGATGCTCCAGCACGGCGGCGTCCTCGACATAACCGGAGCGGGAGTAATCGGCGGCACGGTCGGAATGACCGTGCCCCCGCTGGCGGACGCCTTCGGTATCCGGCCCACGATCCGGGAGATGGCCCGCGAACTGGCCGGGCACGGGTACTACGTGCTCGTCCCCAACTGCTTCTACCGGGAAGGGCCCACACCGATCATCGACCTTCCCGGCCACATCGGAGAAGCGGACCGGGACGCGCTCGTCGCCCGGTTGATGCCACTGATCAAGGGCCTCACCCCCGAACGCGTCCTGAGCGACGCCGACGCCTACCTCAGCTTCCTCACGGCCCAGCCCGAGGTGAGCACCGGACCGGTCGCGGTGACCGGCTACTGCATCGGCGGCCTCCTGGCGACACGCACTGCGGCCGCCCACCCCGGACAGGTGGCCGCCCTCGCCGCGTTCCACGCCCCCGTCGCGGCCGACGGACCCGAGAGTCTGCTCCGTCTCACCGCCGACGTCCACTTCGGCCACGCCGAAACGGACATCACACCCGAGGCACTCGCCGAGCTGAACCGGTCCCTGGACGCCGCGGGGGTCGATCACACCTCCGAGATCTACCCCGGCACCGTTAACGGCTTCACCATGACCGACACCGACGCCTTCGACCCGGCCGGCCTGCGGCTCCACTGGGACCGCCTGCTTCCGCTCCTCGGCCGCGTCCTGGCGAAGCGCTGAGCCGGCTCAGGTCTGCGCCATGTCCACGAAGCGGGAGTAGTGGCCCTGGAAGGCCACAGTGATGGTGGCAGTCGGGCCGTTACGGTGCTTGCCGACGATGATGTCGGCCTCGCCCGCGCGCGGAGACTCCTTCTCGTACGCGTCCTCGCGGTGCAGCAGGATGACCATGTCGGCATCCTGCTCGATGGAGCCGGACTCACGCAGGTCGGACACCATCGGCTTCTTGTCCGTACGCTGCTCGGGACCACGGTTCAGCTGCGAGAGCGCGATCACCGGCACCTCCAGCTCCTTGGCCAGCAGCTTCAGGTTTCGAGACATGTCCGAAACCTCCTGCTGGCGGCTCTCGGACCGCTTCGATCCACCGGCCTGCATCAGCTGCAGATAGTCGATGATCACGAGCTTGATGTCGTTGCGCTGCTTGAGCCGACGGCACTTCGCGCGGATCTCCATCATCGACAGGTTGGGGGAGTCGTCGATGTAGAGCGGAGCGGCCGAGACCTCGGGCATCCGGCGCGCGAGCCGCGTCCAGTCCTCGTCCGTCATCGTGCCGGACCGCATGTGGTGCAGGGCCACCCGCGCCTCGGCCGACAGCAGACGCATCGCGATCTCGTTGCGCCCCATTTCGAGGGAGAAGATGACGCTGGGCAGGTTGTTCTTGATCGACGCGGCGCGCGCGAAGTCCAGCGCCAGCGTGGACTTACCCATGGCGGGGCGGGCCGCGATGACGATCATCTGGCCGGGGTGCATGCCGTTCGTCAGGGCGTCGAGGTCCGTGAAGCCCGTCGGCACACCGGTCATCTCGCCGCTGCGTGAGCCGATGGCCTCGATCTCGTCGAGCGCGCCCTCCATGATGTCGCCGAGGGGGAGGTAGTCCTCGCTGGTGCGCTGCTCGGTGACCGCGTAGATCTCGGCCTGGGCGGAGTTGACGATCTCGTCGACGTCCCCGTCGGCCGCGTATCCCATCTGCGTGATCTTCGTGCCCGCCTCGACCAGCCGCCGGAGCACCGCCCGCTCGTGGACGATCTCCGCGTAGTACGAGGCGTTGGCCGCGGTGGGCACGGACTGCACCAGGGTGTGCAGATACGGGGCTCCGCCGACCTTGGTGATCTCTCCGCGCTTCACCAGTTCGGCGGCGACCGTGATCGGGTCGGCCGGCTCGCCCTTGGCGTAGAGGTCGAGGATCGCCGAGTAGACGGTCTCGTGGGCGGGGCGGTAGAAGTCGTGCCCCTTGATGATCTCGACGACGTCCGCGATGGCGTCCTTGGACAGCAGCATGCCGCCGAGCACCGACTGCTCGGCGTCGAGGTCCTGGGGCGGCACCCGTTCGAAGCTGGGGGCACCGCCTTCCCAGGCCTCGTCCGAGCCGCGGTCGTGGCGGTCCTCGCGCCCCTTGCGGTCCCCGCGACGCTGACGGGAGACAGGCAGACGGTCCCCGGGGCCGGTCTCGGTCCAGGGGTCGTCCAAAGGCTCGGGAATGCTCACCGGGCCGCCTCCTCCCGTCCGCATCGCGGACCTAGCCGTGCCACTCTTTCTTACGGCACGGCACCGACAAACAGGTCGCCCGACTCCACTTCCGGCGCGTCTGGTTCGGTGGATTCCGGTGCCGGAACGGAGTGCGGGCGCCGCACCACGGTAGGCCCCTCCGCACCGTCAGCCAATCTGGTTATCCACAGGGCATGTGGACGACGGACCAGATGCTGTGGAGAACCCTGCCGAACCTGTGCACGGACCGGGGGACAGCACTGTGGACAAACTCATAGCGATACCGGTGCGACCACCCTGACCTGCATGTTCTCCGTCCACTGACTGTGGGGGAGAAAAACTTTCGCCCTCATTTCAAGATCACCGCCAACGACGCGGGGAGGACAGCCCCACCGGGGCGCAAGTAAGGGCCAAGAACCAATTGCATCTCTTACCTGTGGAAGATTAGATTGGCCCTCATGACCCAGGCCCCCGCGACCCCGAAGAACGGCCGCCGACGACACGACCGCGAGATCGTCGCCCTCGCCGTCCCGGCGTTCGGCGCACTCGTCGCCGAGCCCCTCTTCGTGATGGTCGACAGCGCCGTCGTCGGCCACCTCGGCACCCCGCAGCTGGCCGGCCTCGGCATCGCCGCAGCCCTCCTCATGACGGCCGTGAGCATCTTCGTCTTCCTCGCCTACGCGACCACGGCGGCCGTCGCCCGCCGCGTGGGGGCAGGCGACCTGCCCGCCGCCATCCGTCAGGGCATGGACGGCATCTGGCTCGCCCTCCTGCTCGGAGCCGCTGTCGTCGCCCTCGCGATCCCGACAGCCCCCTGGCTCGTCGACGTCTTCGGTGCGTCCGACACCGCGGCCCCGTACGCCATCACGTATCTGAGGATCTCCATCCTCGGCATCCCGGCCATGCTCGTCGTGCTCGCCGCCACCGGCGTACTGCGCGGCCTCCAGGACACCCGCACCCCGCTGTACGTCGCCATCGGCGGTTTCACAGCGAACGCCGTCCTGAATGTGACCCTCGTCTACGGGGCCGGGCTCGGCATCGCCGGATCCGCGTGGGGCACGGTGATCGCCCAGGTCGGGATGGCCGTCGCCTACCTCGTCGTGGTGATCCGCGGAGCACGGAAGCACGGTGCCTCCCTGCGCCCCGACGCGGCCGGCATCAGGGCCAGCGCACGGGCCGGCGTACCTCTGCTCATCCGGACCCTGTCCCTGCGCGCCGTCCTGATGATCGCCACCGCCGTCGCCGCCCGGCTCGGGGACGTCGATATCGCCGCGCACCAGATCATCCTCTCCCTCTGGAGCCTGACCGCCTTCGCGCTCGACGCCATCGCCATCGCGGGGCAGGCCATCATCGGCCGCTACCTGGGGGCGAACGACGAGAAGGGCGCGCGCGAGGCCTGTCGCCGCATGGTCGAGTGGGGCATCGGCTGCGGCATCGTGCTCGGCGTCCTGATCGTGCTCGCCCGGCCCCTGTTCATCCCGCTCTTCACGAGCGACCCCTCGGTGAAGGACGCCCTGCTCCCCGCGCTGCTGGTCGTGGCGGTCTCGCAGCCGATCGCCGGCGTGGTCTTCGTCCTGGACGGTGTCCTGATGGGAGCCGGTGACGGACGCTATCTCGCCTGGGCGATGCTGGTGACGCTCGCCGTCTTCGCTCCCGTCGCGCTTCTGGTGCCCACCCTCGGCGGCGGGCTCACCGCGCTCTGGTGGGCGATGACGCTGATGATGGCCGTCCGCCTCATCACGCTCTGGCTCCGTACCCGGTCGGGCCGGTGGATCGTCACCGGCGCTACGCGCTGATCCGTACGTTTCACGGCGCGGGCGGCTCGTTTCACGTGAAACAGGCCGCCCGTTTCACGTGAAACGTCCGCGGTGTTTCACGTGAAACACCGCGGCCTCCGGAAACGGTGAAGGGCCGCACCCAACGGGTG